>DASYTB010000248.1:0-7284 GCA_036002705.1 Verrucomicrobiia bacterium | reverse complement strand
GGCCAGGCCCAGGCCGAGTTGCTTCAGGTTATTGGTGCAACTGACTCGCAGCGCGCGATTTTTCGCGCTGGAGAGTGCCGGCAGGAGCAGCCCTGCCAGGATAGCGATAATCGCGATGACCACGAGCAGCTCAATCAAAGTAAAGCCCCGCAGGACGGTTCCCGGGCAGTGGATCTGTCGCCTCATGACGGGTATTGACGGTGCGTAATACACCGTCCGATTTCCGGCGCAAGCTTATTCTAATGAGTTCTAATAAAAATTAGATTAACCCGACAACCTAACACCGTGGAATCGTCCCCAAACCGCGAATAACCCGCTCGATACCTTCCAGTTCGCCAATGGCTTCGTGATCCTTCCTGTGGACCCGTTCGGCGATATCAAGGATGCTTTTCATTCCCACCGCCTTGCCCGTAAGACATTCCGCTTTGGCTTTGTTGCCCGCGATGTGAGCGACCACGGCGTCCTGCCGCACACCAGCCAATTCGTCCCGCAAACTACCTATTTGTTTTTCCATAGCGCGTTATCCGTTTTCAAGAAAACTTGGCTTGGATGCCCTCGCCCCTCAATGGGGGCGCTCCCCGAAAGGTCCCTTCGGCTGGCGAAGGAGTGACGCTCAGCCATTTCCAGAGGCCCGCCTGAGGCGATCCCGAATCGCGTCCCAATGGCTTTCCGGTGGGGGGGCTTCGACCAAAATGAGGGCGGCATTCAATTGATCGCTGCGGTGGAGTTCAGCGTAAAGGGCGCGCGCGTAAGCTTCCGGATCGTGCGGAATCACGGCAACGCGTCCATACGGGTTGGAGTGAGGAATTCGTTCGTGGGCAAGAATATGGATTCGACTGAGCGGGGTTCCCGAGCCGCGCGCGATTTTCTCCAATTCGGCGTCGCTGGCCCAGGCAGAGATGATCAGGCGGGCGCGAGGCGAATAATGCTTCCGGAGCATGCCGGGGCTTTTCAGGATTGCGCTTTCCCGGCCGGCGGCGACGACTTTGAGACCGATGGCATCGGAAATCTGTTCCGCCGAAATCATTCCTGGCCGAAGAACCCGGAGCGGAATCGAGGTCAGGTCGAGAACGGTGGATTCGAGTCCGATACTGGAGGGCCCCGCATCGACGATCAGAGGGATGCGACCGCCCAGACTTTGGAAAACGTGGTCACCCGTCGTGGGAGAAAGCTGGTTGGCGAGATTGGCGCTTGGCGCGGCGATGGGAAAGGCACACTCACGAATCAGCTCCTGCATGAACGGATGCAGAGGCCAGCGGATTCCGACGGTTTCGCCGCCCGCAGTGACGACGGACGGGACTGAATCGGATTTGGGCAAAACGAGCGTAAGCGGTCCAGGCCAGAACTTTGCGGCCAGGATGTCCGCGATTTCCGGCCAGGCGCGCACGTGTTGGCGAGCCATCGAGAGAGAGGCAACGTGGACGATAATCGGGTTATAAGCGGGCCTGCCTTTAGCCTCATAGATTTTCCGGACAGCGGCGGAATTCAAGGCATTAGCCGCCAGCCCGTAAACCGTCTCGGTGGGAACTGCGACGATTTCGCCCGCCCTCAACAGTTCAGACGCTTGCGCGACAGAGCGGTGGAAACTCTGCGGCGTCTCGATTCTTAAGATAGGTGTCTCCACTGGCCGGATAGTATCCGCATCCTTTACTTCTGTGGCTGAGACCGAAGGCCTCCATCAATGCCATATTCGATTACGGAGGTATTCTCAGGGATGGGAATCTCCTTCACCTCCTTCTGCCCGGGCCAGCGGACTTGCAATCGGGCGCGGCCTTTCGGTCGAGCGACAACTTTTGTCGCGGCCTCTTGCGAAAGATAACCGGAGCCGAGCTGGATTTCATGGAGCGAGCCCCAGCCTTGCTCGTTCCCCAAGCGAAACTGTGCGCCAGCCGCCATTCGGTTGTAGGGAGGGCCGCGTAGAGTGATGCGGATTCCAGGCGCAGCCTGAGCATTGCGGCACAGCTTCGTTTCGGTTCCATTTTGGGAGACGAGGAGATCGACGCGGCCGTCATGATCGAAGTCCGCCGCCGCGCAACCACGCTGTTCGCCGAAAATCTGAATTCCGCTGTCGAGACACTGAACCGTGGTCAAAGCGCCGGTCGAGTTTCCTTTCAGCAGAAGACCTCGGCCCGCGTCGAGCCGGCTGTCATTTTCACGAACGGCAAAGAAGTTCTGGGCGAGAAACAGGTCCTGTGAACCGTCCCCGTCGAAGTCGGCAACGCTCAGACCAAAAGCAGGCGCGAATTGAGCTTCCCGCGGTAATTCGCGTTTTTCAAAGTGATCTCCGCGGTTCAAAAAAATGACGCTGGCGAGGGATGTGGCTTTCAGATCCTCCATCACAGGGTGGCCTTTGAGAATTTCGGGAACGCTTGCTTCGGCGAAATCGCGATGCAGAGGATATTTTTCGTTGAGCCAAGGCATGGCAACGGCAAGCACTTTTTTGTCGCGCCACGGAACAACCTTCTTTAGTTCCGCGTCGTAATAAGCTTCGATCATGTCGATTCGGCCGGGGATCGTAAATTCGCCGTAGAAGAGCTCAATGGGGGGCGAAGCCTGGTTGTAAAAGCTGTTGAGTCCCCAATTTCCTGCCACGATATCGAGGCGACCATCGCCATCGAAGTCGCCGGTCGCGACGCTTTGCCAGAGTCCGGTGAATTGGTCCAGGTGCAGTTCGCGAGTGCGTTCGACCAACTTGCCGTTCTTGAGGGACGCAACTCGCACCGGCCCCCATTCGCAGGCCATGATCAGCTCGGGACTGCCATCGGAATCGAGATCACTCCAGGTCGCTGCGGAAATCACTCCCACGCGCGCTAAGGCAGACTCGTTCGCTGTGTCCAGGGCCCATTTACCGCCCTGATATCGGAAAAGGTGAGAAGGCGCCGGCTCGGGATATTTTCCCGGAATAAATCTCGTTCCGGCGAATAAAACCAGTTCGCCGGCAGCTTCCGTGATGGCCAGGGGGCCTCCGGCGGAATTCCCATTGAAGACCGCGCCGTAATTCGCGGCTTCAACCGTTCCATCGTGCTTAATCGTGAGCGCGACTATGTTTGTTCCGGAATTAAGTTCGTAATTGCTGATCGAAATAAGGGCCTCGTGATCGCCATTTTCTTTTTCCCACGCCACCATCCCACTTGTTTCCTGCTTCCCCCATGGAACTGTCGCCGAAGCGAAAGCACCGTGCCCATCATTTTTGTAGAAGGCAACTTCGCCTCCGCGTCCCGTTCCAATCATCACGTCTTCAAATCCGTCGCCGGTTAAGTCCACGGCGAGAACTCCGGGACCAAACTGGCTAAGGCGGCGGAGCAACGATGGCTGAAGCGCGAAGTCATCGAACAGAACTTCGCGATGTTTATGGCCGAGGCCGGATGAAATGTCCGCGAAGAGAGGTTTGACGGAAGGCTTGGAAGGCGTGCGCGGTTGGGCGCCCGCTTCATCGACTTCGTAGATGCAGTTCGCTTCGGCATTTTCAACGACGCTGACCGTTCCGTTGCGCCAGGCAACCTCGATGCGCAGGTGATTTGTGCTTGAACCGCAGGCGAACACCCGCATCGGATCATCTCCGGAGACATATCTTCCTCCGCAAATGACTTCTTGTGATTGCGTTACCGGACCTCCCTCGACCTTGATCCGCGCGCCGATGCCCTGGGTGTTGCCTGCCTTGCCCTTGAGGCGGACGCCCAGGCGAGGCGCGCTCCCTTCATTGCGGTAGATAATCGCTTCGCCATTGAGACAGTTAACCACGACATCAAGGTCTCCGTCGTTATCAAGATCAGCCAGGGCCATGCCGTTGCAAACGTCGGTGGCGTCGAAGCCCCATTCAGCGCCCACCTCCTTGAAGGTAAGGTTACGCAGATTTTGGAAAGCCACGTTCGGCGTGCGCAATGGCGCGAAGAGAAGAATATTGCGCCGCGATTGTTCGACGGGCAACTGACCCATGGCCCGGATCTTCTCCTGAGTGTCCATGTCATCGGTATTGTGATCGAAGCCGTTTGAAACGAGAATATCTTCCCAGCCGTCCAAATCCACATCGACGAAGAGGCCCGACCAACTCCACTCGGAGCCGGCGACGCCCGCATAGAAGGCGACATCCGAGAAGGATCCGTCGCCGTTATTTAATTGAAGAGTGTTCCGCCGCATTTGAAGTTGAGCATCCAACTGCCCCGGCGCAAACGGTTGGGGTGGCATGCTGCTTTTTTGCGTCAGCGCGTAGTGATGACGGCGGCTGAGCATATCGACCACGAAAAAGTCGTCGCGGCCGTCGCGATCAATATCGGCGAAGTCCACGCCCATGGAAAAGTGACTCGTAGTGCGCCAATTCAGTTTTTTGAGTTCCTGAAAACGTCCGTTGCCATCGTTGATCCAGAAACGGTCTGGCGTGAACGCGTCGTCGCAAACGTAGATATCGGGCGCGCCATCACCATTGACATCGCGAAAAACTACCGAGAGCCCCTGGTCCCAGGGAATCTCGCTTTCGCGCAGAGGCGATCCGTCCTCTTTGCGGAAAGTGCCATCGGTCCAGGAAACTGCCTTGAAATGGCCCCGGCCGTCATTGAGATACAGCGCGTCAGGCTCGCCCAGTTCCCACATGGTGTTATCGATGATTTTCACCCGTTGTGCGTAGCGGCCTTTAACGACCGGTTTTCCGTTTTCGTAGCTGACATTGAGCGCTCCGCCACTACGCAGAATCGAAGTAACGCCGTAATTCGCGATGTACAAATCGAGGGTTCCATTACCGTCGATGTCGGCGAGGGCCATGGACGTGGCGCCGTAACGCGAAGTAATGCCCGCCGCAGTGGTCGTGTTTGTAAAACGCCCATTCCCCAGATTGATGAAACAAGCGTTCGGGCCGCCCATGGAAGTAACCAGAAGGTCGAGCTTGCCATCACCATCGACGTCAGCAAAAACAGCGCCGGTCGAGGTTTGTTTGGGACAGGCAACGCCCGCCTCATCCGTTACGTTTTTGAAACGCCAGCCGCCGAGATTCTTGTAAAGCGCATTGGTCCCGTTCATGTCGCACAAATAAATGTCGCAGAGACCGTCGCCATCGTAGTCTCCCAACGCGACACCCGAGCCGTTCATGAGGTTTGCATTGGCCATTTTGCGCGACGCCGTGAGCACGTTAGTGAACGTAACGCCGGTAAGGCTGGAAGGAACTCGCGAGAATCCAGGCTTGTGCTCGGGAACCTTGGGAAGGTGCGCGACTCGGGCCGAGGCAGACTGCTGCCAGTTCAGCGAAGCGACTTCAGAACCGAGCAGGGACGGCGTCAGCAGCGCGAAGACAAACGAGAAAAAGCGCGTCATTCGGGCCAATATTCTCGATTCGGGAGGAGCCGAAAAGAGAATTTATCGTTGGGCTCGAACTTCGGCTTCTGCAGGTGATGCCTGTGCTCTCTAAGCGGCAGCGGCGTTCAGTTCATGACGCCGTTGCGCCATTGTGCTAAAGAATTCGTAGCCTTCGCGCAGGCGGCGGACGCAAACGTCTTTATCCTCCAACATCGTCTTGATGATGCGCAGAATCGGTTTCGGGCGGAGATAGTATTGCCGATAGAAGCGTTCGACCGATTCGTAAATCTCTTCCTTGGTCAAGCCGGGGTATTCGAGAGTCGATTGTTGAATGCCGTCGTCGTAAATGATATCGGTTTTGTCTTTCTTGGCGAACCACCCGTTCTGGCGAGCCATTTCATACAGCTCGGTGCCTGGATAAGGCGCCGCGAGCGAAACCTGGATGCTAAAGACATCCAGTTCCATCGCGTAGCGAATGGTTTCCTCGATCGTTTCCCTGGTTTCAACGGGCAGGCCCAGGATGAACGTGCCGTGAATGATCACGCCAAGATCCTTGCACGCTTTCGTAAAGCGTTTCGCTTCTTCAACCGTGATGCCCTTTTTAATCCGATCCAGGATTTGTTGGTTCCCGGACTCATAACCGACCAGGAAAAGGCGCAGGCCGCAATCCTTCATCAGCTTGATCGTCTCGTAATTTACATTGGCGCGGCTATTGCACGACCAGGTAAGACCGAGCGGTTTCAGCTTTTGGGCGATTTCGCGGGCGCGAGGCAGGTTGGCGGTGAATGTGTCATCGTCAAAAAAGAACTCCTGCACTTGCGGGAAGAGCTTCTTCGCGTGGGCCATTTCCCCGGCGACGTTCTCAGCCGAACGAACCCGGTATTTGTGCCCCCCGATGGTCTGGGGCCAAAGGCAGAAGGTGCACTGCGCCGGGCAGCCGCGCCCGGTATAGAGCGAAACGTAAGGCTCCTTTAAATAGCCAATGGAGTATTTTTCAATTTGAAGGTCGCGCTTATAAACGTCCACGACCCACGGCAGCGAGTCCATGTTGTGGATCAACTCGCGTTCGGGGTTGTGAACAATCTTCCCATCCTTGCGATGGGACAGACCAGTGACTTCCGACAGCGGCCTGCCTTCGGACACCTCCTTGCAGGTAAAGTCGAATTCCTTTCGTCCGACCCAATCAATCGCCGGCGAAGCTTTCAATGTCTCCGTAGGAAGAACCGCGGCATGCGCGCCGACAAAGCCAATCGTCGTCGAAGGCTTCTGGCTCTTGATCGCTTCCGCTACCTTGCAATCATTTTTGAGCGACGGCGTGGACGTATGGATCACGACGTGATCATAGTTCTTTGCCTCGGCCAAACAGGCCGTCACGTCAATGTCATGCGGGGGGCAATCCATTAACTTACTGCCTGGCACGAGCGCTGCGGGCTGCGCCAACCAGGTTGGATACCAGAAAGACCGAATCTCGCGCTTCGCCTGATAACGCGCGCCCGCGCCGCCATCAAAGCCATCAAAGGAAGGGGGTGAAAGGAATAGTGTGCTCATGTCGTTGAAAAATGATTTGGTAATTGGCGTTGGATTTCCTGAATAAGATCACTGGCGGCGATTCGCATTTGTTCGTAGTTCTCACCAACGTGAGTCGTGTCTTCACCCGGATAGTGTTGAGCGAAAAAATCGTCCGTCAACTCTTCGGCCAGAGCGTAGAATCGACCGAAAGCCTGGTCGAATTGGACCGCTTCTTTTACCAGGCGCTCCAAGTCATGAGTTCTAACTAGCCGCCAGCCTTGGGCAACCAAATATCCTTTGAGGTAGCGTTCGACGCCTTCCTGCA
This sequence comes from Verrucomicrobiia bacterium, assembly GCA_036002705.1. Taxonomy (GTDB): domain Bacteria; phylum Verrucomicrobiota; class Verrucomicrobiia; order Limisphaerales; family SXQI01; genus DASVNK01. The sequence goes on along the minus strand of DASYTB010000248.1, from coordinate 167 downwards.
ACGCCTCAATCCCCGTGTGCGTTAATCCGTCGTGTTTCCAAAGGGAATCTGCCGAACTGATCCGTTCTTGCGCCATCTCGAACCAGTCCCGTGGATCGTTTTCGTTCGTCTGCCTACGCGGCGGCATAGAGAACGACGCCCTTTTCAGCGATATCCTCGTAGATGGG
>DASYTB010000247.1:0-6816 GCA_036002705.1 Verrucomicrobiia bacterium | reverse complement strand
GAGGCGACCGTCCTACCCAATTCCATTGTATCGTGACGGCTTAGAGACCGCGGCTGCCCGAGAAAGCCGCGGCCCCCAGGTTGCGGGTCCGCTATTCCGCGTCAGGGCGAGGCTATCTTTACTTCCAGTGTGTTCTCATCTTTCGATTTCACCTCGCCCAGAATGACGCGTCGGCCACCGCCCGAAGTTTGAACAAATTCCGCCGGCCCTTGCTTCGGTACTTCAAGGCTGTGCGTTTGCGCGTTGAAGCTCGCTTGGAGTCCTCGATACGGACCAGCCGCTTGCGCCGACGCCTTGACCGTAATTTCAACGGTCGGATCATTCGGCGAACCGGCCAGCGGAGGATTGATGTAAGGGAAGGCGGGCAGAAACATTTTCGAATCCACGTAAGCTCCGTCCGTAAAGGGCAGTTGGCCGCTCGGCGCGTCGTTCGTCGAGAGCAACACGCCCATCACCGCACGCAGCGCGATATCAACAACGTCATCACCCGGGCGTCGCCCATTCGGAAAACCCGCCAGGTCGCCGGCCACGGCTCCAAGATTCTTCTGCTGATCCCGCAGAGTCGGCGCGGTGCTCGTATTCAAACGCAGCATTTCCGATGCCCCGCCATTCTTATTCAGGCCGTCCAACCCGGTGAGGAATACGGACACCAGGTCGGTGCGCGGGAATTTCGTTGGCGCCTTCACGCCTGCCGAGCCATAAAGCAGTTCGATGATTGCCGGCAACGTTGGATACGTAACATAATCCGCGAACTGCCCGTCATCCTTCGGTTCGCTCGCGTTGAATTTGTCTTTGTCCTTTAGGCCGATCACGACCTCGTTCACCAGCGGTTGGCCGAGGCGCGAGACTTGAGTGGCCACGCCATTCGTGTCGAGTTTGCTTGCGGTGATCCATGCCCCAATGATCGGTTTGTCCGGCGCGCTTAACAGACACGACTTCGGAACCTCCAGGATCATCGAAGTCACATTCTTGTCCGACAGAATATCTTTGTTCGCGTCCGGCGGACCAAGTGGACTGGTCGAAATATTAATCAAGTCGAAGGTTTCGCCAAGGTTAACGACAAACGGGTCTTTCCGCTGGCCCACGAAGACACGTCCGGGCGTCGGACAATCTGGAATATTCACGGCGTACATGTAGGAATTCGCGTACGCGTTGTAATCGGGAATAGTCTTCAACCCCACGTTATCCAACGGCTTGGTAAAAACCGTCGAGTTATCTCCGGCATTCTTGAGCGGCGCGGCGGCCCCAGTCCGGCGAGGGCCCTTGATCAGATTGATCGTGTAGGTTTGGTCGAGGTTCAGCGCCCCGATATTTCCCGCGCCGATGGGCCCCACCGCCAGCACGGGCACGGCATTGGTTCTCCGATTACCTTCGGGTCCGATCGGCAGTGCGATATTGCGAGGGGTGATCTGGAAACGAAACTGAAAGGTCAGGTCCTCGGCATTATCGCCGTTGTTATCAATGTGGATTTCGTAAAGCGCGTTCGTATCGAACGTGAAGAAGTTTGGTCCGCCATAAGCATCCTGCAGTGGAATGTAATTCGCGACGAGCGTCACGAAATCCTCCCGCCCCGGCTCGTAACTGTTGAACATATAAAAGTCCGTCGCATCCAGCTTCGGAGTTTCGGTGATCATCGGCGCCTCCCGATGGCTGGACGCCAGGGGCGCAACGCTTAGGCCGCCCGCAGTGGCCGCGCAAACCGTCAGATTTCTCAATAAGGAAAATGATTTAATATCTGAATGTTTCATAGTTTTTGAACGCTATTCACACTCTCTACGCGCGATTCGGGAAAGTTGGATGCAAGAAAAAACAAAAACGATGCGCGCCGGGGTTTCACGACCGGTACGCCCAACCGGTTCCACAAATTTAGGCCGGGCACTTGCCTTTGCGACCTCCCTTCCGTAAAACCAGCGGCGGTCGGAAGCGACCGCCTATGGATGATTTGACGATCCCGTCGAACGAAGTGACGGAAATGGTGAGGGGCCTCAATCGGCTGGCGCGGAATCTTTGGTGGACGTGGAACCAGGAGGCGCAGGAAATTTTCCAGGAGCTTTCGCCGCGCGGCTGGCAGAACCTTTATCACAACGCGGTCGCGATTCTCCATGAAGTGTCGGATTACGAACTCCGCGTCCGGCTGCTCGATCATATTTTCGCCGAGCGCGTGCGCGAGGCACTGAAGAAGTTCGATGCCTACATGAACGATCCGAACACCTGGGCCAGCCAGCATGCGCCCGATTTGCGGAAGCGCCCCGTCGCCTACTTCAGCGCGGAATTTGGATTTCATGAAAGCCTCCCGATTGCGGCGGGCGGCCTCGGCGTGCTCGCGGGAGACCATAGCAAGGCGGCGAGCGATCTGGGGCTGGGTTTCGTTGGAATCAGCCTTTTTTATCGCGAAGGCTATTTCCAACAGACGGTCAATCAGGAGAATTGGCAGACGGAGTATTACACTCTGCTCAACCCGCGAAATCTTGCTTTGGAACCGGTGCTCGATCCCAGCGGCGATCCGCTCGTGTGTTCGGTCGAAATCGCGATGAGCACGGTTTATTTCCAGGCCTGGCGGGTGAACGTCGGGCGTTGCCCCGTGTATCTCATCGATTCAAACCGTCCGGAGAATGAGCAACGATTTCGCGATTTGACCCTGCGGGTTTACGGTGGCGACAGCACCACCCGAATCATGCAGGAGATTCTTCTCGGGATTGGCGGCGTGCGTTTACTGCGTGCCCTGGGCGTTGAGCCCTCGGTTTTTCACATGAACGAAGGACACGCGGCGTTTCTGGTTTTCGAGCTGGTCCGCGAGAAACTCGCCGGCGGAATGAAATTCAAGCAGGCCTTCGAAGCCACGCGCAAGGAATGCATCTTCACCACGCACACGCCCGTGGAAGCAGGCCATGATCGCTTCACGCCCGACCTCGTGAATTACGCGCTGATGAAGACCCAGCAGCAGCTCAAAATGACGGCGACAGATTTTCTCGGCCTCGGGCGGGTCGATCCCAAAAGTGAAGAGGAGCCCTTCTGCATGACTGTTCTCGCCCTCAAAGGCTCGCGCTCCGCCAATGGCGTGAGTGAACTGCATGGGCAGATCAGCCGCCATATGTGGCAGGGGCTTTACCCGGGTGTGCCGGTCGATCAAGTTCCGATTGGCCACATTACGAACGGAATTCATCTACTCGGCTGGATGAAAGGTCCCGTTCGCCGGTTTTGGCGCCGACGGCTCAATGCTCAAAAACGCGAAAATGGGGCGGGCGGAGAAACGACACGTTTCTGGAATGTCCGTGGCAACGAAGATTGGGAAAACGCCATCAACAATCCTGAATTCTGGAACCAGATGGTGGACCCGAGTTTCATTTCCGATGAAGAGCTCTGGGCCCTTCGCTATCGCCTGCGCCGGGAACTGATCGAATTTGCCCGGCGGCGTCTGCTGATTCAAGGCCAGCGCTTCACTCATGGTGATTTCATCGCGCTCGACCAACTCCTGAATGTTGATGCCCTGACGATTGGTTTTGCGCGCCGGTTCGCCACTTACAAGCGCGCGCCGCTCATCTTCCAGCAATTCGAAAACATCGTAAAACTGGTGAATGACAAGGAACGTCCCGTTCAATTCATTTTCGCTGGGAAGGCCCATCCGCGGGATGACGAAGGGAAACGCTTCATCCAGCATATCATTCACTTGAGCAAATACAGCGAGCTCAAAGGGCACCTCGTTTTCATCGAGAATTACGATATCCACGTCGCGCGGCAGATGGTTTCCGGCTGCGATGTCTGGCTGAATAACCCGCGACGCCCGCTCGAAGCTTCAGGCACAAGTGGCCAGAAAACGTCCTGCCACGGCTGCCTCAACCTGAGCATTTTGGATGGCTGGTGGCGCGAAGGGTACGACGGCACGAACGGCTTTGCCGTCGGCGACGATTCACATCCCGACGACATCGAAGAACAGGATCGCCGCGATAGCGCCAATCTTTATAAAACGCTCACCGAAGAAGTCATCCCCAGATTTTACAACCGAGACGCGCACGGCATCCCCCGCCAATGGATCGCGATGATCCGACGCGCCATGGTTACCCTCGTCGCCCGCTTCAGCACGTCCCGCATGGTGAAGGAATACGCCGAGAGTTACTACCTGCGGAATAAAACAAATTCTTTAACGATATCGAATATGTGACTGGGTCGGCGCGAATGGAGACTTCAGTCACACAGGAGGAAGTTTTGCACGCGATTCGCCAGAGTGTAAGCAAATCGCCGCGTTCAAAGCGGCTGAGCTCGTCCCGGCGTTAGTTTACCTCAATTCAGTCCTGGCTGGCGAAATCCTTCCCCCGGATTTCGCGGAATTGCTTGCTCGCGACGATGGCCTCGACGACGGCGCTGAAGTGGTAATCGTGCGCCTCCAAGTCGTGCTGCATCTGCGCAATGAGCGGACGGTCAGAGATGAGGGTGCCGCGGGCGAGTGAGTAGCCGAGGAGCTTTCGGCAGAACTGCTGGAGAACCGCATCGCGCTTTTTCGTGAGGAGATACTCACGCAGTCCATCGGCGCCCTCGACGAACGTGCCATCGAACAGCTTCGCGTGCGTCTCGATTGGACGGCCACCAAGATCGGTGGTGCGCGCGCGTCCGATGGCATCGTAGCCTTCGAGAGCGAAGCCATAGCCATCGATCCGCACGTGGCAATTCGCGCAACCCGGGTCGGTCGAATGCTTTTCAACGAGTTGTCGGACGGTGAGGGTTTCAGCGGCTTCATCTTCCGGCAACGGCGGTACGCCTTTCGGCGGGCGCGGCAGTTTTTCGCCAAGCAACACTTCGCTCACCCAATTACCACGCAAGATTGGGCTGGTTCGGGAGGCACCGGATTGTTTGCCCAAGGTACTCGACAAAGCGAGAATTCCCCCGCGGGAATATTTTCTCACGCCATCGACACGCCGCCATTCCGGGCCGTTCACGCCGGGAATTCCGTAATGCTCCGCCAGCGACTCGTTGAGGAAGGTGTAATCCGCATCCAATAGATTCAGCACAGAACGGTCGTTCTGAAAAAGATCCGTGAAAAATAAAATCGTTTCCTCGTAGATGGCGCCCCGCAAGGCGGCGAAAGTTGGGAAGTGGCGGTTGCTTTTCTCATCGAGCGAATCGAAATCATGAACATGCAGCCAGGTGCAGCCGAACTCGGTAGCGAGCCGCCGGACTTTCGGATGACGCAGCATTCGGCGGACCTGGTCCTTCAGCACTTTTGTTTCATGCAAGTGCCCGGAGGCGGCCTGCTCCCGCAATTCAGCATCCGGCAAAGATGACCAAAGAAAGTAACTTAGGCGGGTCGCCAACTCCCAGTCCGAGACGGCCGCCGGTTCCGCGCCAGGAGCAGCTTTTTCGAGACGGTATAAGAACGCAGGCGCTACCAGCACGCGAGCGAGCGCGAGGCGCAACGCCTCTTCATGCGGGATCTCCTCCTCGCGAAGCTTTCGATAGAGTGAACGCAGTTCTGCTTTTTCGTCGCTTTCAAGCGGGCGACGATAGGCCTTGCTGGCAAACTCCAGCAGCGCGTCAACGTGCTTTGGTTCGGTATCGACCAAGCGCTGTCGAAATCCGGCGGCGTGTTCGGCGATCGGCCTTCGCATCGGCTCGAAGACTTTTGGGTCGGCATCCTGAGTCGCGTACTGCCAGAGTTGCTCGAACGCATCAGCCTGCATCAGCGCATCGCGGCTGACGTAATGGAATTCGTCCCAGAGCCGATCCAAACGGGCTTTCTCCTGATCATCGAGCATCAAGCGCGCGAGCCGATCATCCTCGCGGTAAAACAGCGTGAGCGTGATGACCTCATCGACGGGAACGATTTTCGTGTAACAGAGCGCGGGCGGGAACCATTCTCGGAACTCGTCGAAATCCGATCCGATACGCTCGCGCGCGGCACTCTCATCGTTCACCAGGATGGGTGAGCTTTGGGAAATCTGGCGATTCTTTGAAGTCCATTGGCCCCCCGTGTTGACAATGCGGGTTTCGCCCGCGATCAGTCCGGTGGTCGGCTCGGGGCGCCTGGTCGCGAGCCGCGCCTGAACACTCCCTTCCGCTCCAAGTTTGGGATGCAACGTGGCGGCCGTCACCAGTTCCGCACCGGCCGCCAGATCAGAGGGAAGGCGGACTTCAATGACAGCGGGTGCCTGGACGCAGAGGCTTTCGGAATCGATTTCCGAGCCGTCGGGAGCTTTGCCAAAAAGCGCGGCATCCAAGGCCCAAGGCGAACTTGAGGAAAGAGATTTCTGATTTTTGCCCGTCGAACTGGAAGCCGCCAGCAGCGGTCCGCCCAAGGATCTCGCTTCGCGGTAAAGGACCGCGTCGGGGCTGTTTGCAGAGGGAGCCGCCCCCAACAGCAGTGACTGTAGTTCATTCGCGAGGCTTTTTCGTTCCGCAGGATCTGCCGCGGTTTCCCATCGCGCGAGCAGCGATCCGGCGGGAATGACGGGCCCCAGATCGCCCCCGGAAATTGGTTCGGTGTAAAAATGCCAAACTTTGTTGCCGTATTGATCCGCGTGCGGGTTACTGGCGAGGATATCGTCAGCCACATCCCGCGTCAGATTCCAGTGGCGATTGTCGGCGGTCGCGAGATCAAATTCTACATCCGTCAAATCACAGGAGTGGTTGCCGTCGCGCGGCCCGATAATCAGCGAAACAAGATCGCCCTTTCGCACCGGCACATTTTCGAATGGACCGACTTTCACAGGCTTGCCTCCCTGTGCGAATCCTTTGGCAAGGCGTTGGCGCGTCTTGCCCCGGCGCACTTCCAGAAACCATTCCACGCCGTTGCCGCACTCGGGATGCGCGTGCGTCACCGTCCCC
>DASYTB010000246.1:0-16307 GCA_036002705.1 Verrucomicrobiia bacterium | reverse complement strand
GAATAACCGGAAATCCCGGTGCCCGCGAAGGTTGAAATCACGCCTTCCGGGCCAACCAGCCGAACGCGGAGGTTACCCTGGTCGGCTATGTAAAAGGATCCATCGGCAGCGATAGCTATATCTCCAGGCCCATTCAAATCGGCGAGCGCCGCTTGCCCGCCGTCTCCGCCGTAACTGGAGATTTTACCCGTGCCTGCGACCGTCGAGATGATTCCGTCCGCACCGATCCTGCGGATGCGGCCTTGCCCCCGATCGACGATGTACATGCTGCCGTCGGAGCCAAACGTTACGCGATAAGGGCTGTTCAGTTCGGCCTGGCTCGCGGGCCCGCCATCGCCAATCGCCACACCGGGAATAATTGGCCCCCCGACTATGGTCGTGATGATCCCGTCAGCGCCGATCCGCCGGACGCGTGAGTTTCCCGTGTCGCAGATGTACACGAGTCCATCCGGTCCGACGGAAACTCCGTAAGGTGAATTGAGCGTAGCTTGAGTGGCTGGTCCGCCATCTCCCGTAAAAGCGGCAACGCCGGTTCCGGCGATCGTCACGATGATGCCGTTCGTATCCACTTTGCGAATGCGGCTGGAGCCACGATCCGCGATATAGAGCGCTCCGTCCGGTCCAAGGGCGATGCCAGCCGGACTACTTAAGAGGGCGCTCAGGGCCGGGCCGCCATCGCCGCACGGATTCGTATTCCCCCCGCAGTTCTGGCCGTTTAGGCTTCCAACGATGGTGGTAATTGTTCCGTTCGGGAGCACCTTGCGAACTCGCTGTCCCACCCCCTCAGCGATATAAACGCTTCCGTCCGCCGCGACGGCCAGCCCCGAAGGCACCGCGAGTCTCGCGCCCGTGGCCGGGCCTCCGTCCCCGTTCGCTGGAGAGGCGAAAGCTCCGCCCGCGAAGGTCCGGATGACCGTCAGGTCCAGCGCGTTGGCGCTTCGGCGCCGCCCATCGCCAAAATGCAACGTGCGGGACCTCGGATCATAAGCATGATGAATATCAAAGGTCCAATTCCCCAGCCCGGCTGTATCACTGAGAAGATTACCGACAAAACCTTTCCAACTCTTCCAGATCGTGATTTCCTCGCGAGCACGATTGCCCGCCACGACCGAATCCGAGAACCTGGCGAAGGCTTGTTCGAACTGGCCCGGCAGATAGTAACTGGCCGGATAAACGTAACCCAGGCGGACGGTGACCGGGTAACTTCCTGCCAGGGTCCGGCCATACGCATCCAAACCGTCCCAGGTAAAGACGAAGAGCTGGTTGGTGGTTGGCGAAAAACTTTGGTTGAAGAGGCGTCCGGCCACTTCGATCTGAAGGTCAATCCGTTTCAGGCTCGCCGGAATGGAATTCTCGCTCAAAGGAATTCGAAGGGTGTACGGCGGCAGATATCCGCGAGCGCGGCGGCTGTGATAATGAAGTTGGAAGTGCGTGCCGACAATATCCACCGCTTCGCCCAAAGATTGGCGTTCGATCTGGATGATCGAACCGCTTCCCGGACAATTATCATCCGGGTTCGGACCACCACCGGGCGTTGGCGGAGACTTGGCGTCCGGCGGTGGGCCACCCGGCCAGTTGCAATCCCAGGGGCTAAAATGCGTGACCGCCACGCGCCATAAGGTCTGGCCCGGCACGTAAAGGGACGCCACGCGACGCAACTCCTCATCCGTAAAGCCGAGAGAGCCAAGCTCAGCGGCGGAGTCGGGCCCGCCATCCCCATTCGCATCGACAGCCGCGATTCCATTCGAGACGCTAAGCACCTTGATAACTCTCCCGTTCGGCGAGGCGACCCAGGCCTTTTTATCGCGATCGAAATAGCCCGTCGGAACCGCCTGACCGGCGGGAAAACCAAGGAAGTTCTCGACGTAAAAGTAAAGCGGGCGATCGAATTGGACCGTCGATGCTCCCGCGGCAACCGCTTCGTCCGCGCTCAATTCCACACAATAAGTAAAAGCACTGTTCCCCGGCAATGGCGCGGGCATCGTCGCCGAACCCTTTGTTCCGACCGTGAATTCCGTGGCCCGAATATTCAGCGAATTCACTTTTTGCGCGGCGCCATTGACGACGAGGTTCGCCGAAGTGCCAGCCGAAAGCAGCAGGGTGGCTTGCCGCGCGCCATCGCCATCCGTTTGCGCACTGCCTCGAGCCAATTGAAACGAGTTATTTCCCAGCGTGACTGGATTGGCCACCGGGTCCATCGCCATTAAGATCACATCTGGCAAACAAAGGTAGTCTGTCCACGGCGTCACGACCTGCCGCTGAACCGGACAATATCCCGGGCGCTCGAATTTCACCGTGAGCTGACCTCCGCCGTTCACCGCCAGGTCAAACATTCCGTCCGCGCGCGTCTTGGTCTGGCCGAATTCGGGATGGTCCGAAATGGTGATTGTGGCGCCCGGCAGGACACTGTTATCACGCTGGAAAACTTTCCCTCGGAGAACACACAACCGTTTGGTGTCAAAAGTTCCGGCAGCCACCCCCGCCTGAATTGGATTCGCTCCCGTATAGAGAAACTTCGTCGCGTCGGCGAGGGAGGTGTTGCCACTCAGTTTGAGCGGCGTCGCCACTCCCACTGGATCCACGGGCAGCTTGGCTGGATCAGTCTTGTCGATGTACTCCTGCAGGTTCGACTTCCCATCCCCGTCGTAATCGAGGCTGGCGTCGGCGGCATTGAGCGGATTGAGGAAGGTCGGATGCTGTAATTCGTAAACATCGGGCAATCCGTCGGCATCCACATCGAGGGATTGCGCCTGCGGCACTTGCCGCACCCGATAATAAGCGGCGCCATCCCGGCGGGCCTGGTCCTTTAATTCTCCTGAACCGTTTTGGCCGAGAGCAAGCGCTACAACCTGCGGGATATTGGTCGGCGATGGACCTCGATATAAGAGATAATAAGAATCCGGAGCAGATTCATGGGTGACGGTGAACTCTGCCTGGCCGTTGAGTCCGACGTTGGTATTGAGTCCGACGCTGGTAATTCTGAAGTTTTGCGCGCGCAGTGCTGCGCCCGAAAGCATTAACGACAGGAGAACTGCGAACTCCTTGGTCCAGTTCACGATTCGAGCTTACGGAGAATGGCGATAAAGGCCACTCTTTTCTTTCCCGAAATTGATCCGATGAAAAGAATGCCTAATTACAGGTTGTGGGCTGGATTGCTCCGAAATTCTAATCTCCGGGAATCATGGTCCACATGCCCTTGGGCGCATTGGTGGTGCCGATGCCGACGGTGTCAGTGACTTTGAGAATGCCGACGTGGCCGTCGTGGAAGAGATAGTTGAAACGCTTGCCATGCAGTCCGTAAGCCACCGCGCCATACTGCACTTTGTTGAAACTCGAAACGGGGCTGAGTTGGACACAATCCTGGGTTACGGAGCCAGGATAGTTCGAGCCGGGGCCGGCGCAGAAAGAAGGCCAATCGTTTCCGGCGGCGTTGCGGCCATTCGGCTCTTCGGCGAGCAAAATGGTTCCGGCGGGATCACCGACGACGGATTGATTGTAGCCGCGGGCATCCCAGTCCGGAAGCGAGCCGGCGGCGGAACCGCGCACATTGTAATAGACTCCAGCGCCGTATTGCGGAGGGGGCAGGGGACCATTCTTGCTCGTGATCTGAAAGTTGGGGCCCGCCCAGTTCATGGCGTAGGTTCGGCGGCGGCTGTAAGGAGCCCAATCAATACCGATTTGGATATTGTCGGCCGGGCATTTCAGAATCTTGGGAATCAATTCCGGTTCGGCGACCGCTCCGTCAATGCCCAGGATCAGGTCGGCTTCGGGAAGATTGCCGCCGATATAGCGGTGAATGTAGTCGTCCCAGGAGAGTTGATACTGATAATCACCGGTGGAATAGGCGGTCGGCGGCAATTGGTCGTTGTGATCGGTGGCGAAGAGAAAAAAGCCGATTCCAAGCTGCTTCATTTGCGAAGTGCACTTGATCCGCTGGGCGCGGGCTTTCGCGCTGGCGAGTGCTGGAAGCAGGAGGCTGGCAAGGATGGCGATAATTGCGATCACGACCAGCAGTTCGATTAACGTGAACGCGTGTTTGGCGACAAACCTTCGCCCTTGATCAGCTCCAGGTCCCGGTTTCGTCCTCGCTTCTTCCGAGTGGACGGCGAGAGAAGGTTCGCGGAAATCTTTTTGGAATACCTTGGCGGAAGCGTTCATGGAATACTGTGCGTCTATTGCACTTCGAGAACAACTGCCAGGTTCTTGTTAATCACGAATTTTTTTCCGGCCGGGGCGGCAGGAATCGAAGACAGATAGCCTTTATCCACGAGTTCCTGAAGGCTTTGCGGCCTCCGTTGTTGCTCGGCGCCGAACCGGCGGACGGCCTGGGTCAATTCGTTGAGCCTTGCCTGATCAGGTTCGTTTTGAGCGGAATCATTGTTGATCCCGCCCCGGATTGCGGGCGCGGACTGGGAATCGGATTGTCCTGTCTGGCCTGTTTGGCGTCTGCAACCCGCCATGACAATCAGAGAGGACGCGAGCAAAAAATAAAAAGGGCCAAAGCATCCAACTGCAGCGAGCCGGTTGGGGTGACGATGCATGAGGGGAATCGTTTCACCGAAAGGCGTTGAAACGGCTGAACTGTAGCAGTGTTTGGTTTGAACACCGGGCTGAAGCCGCGGCGTTAATGAGATTTTAGATGCGTCGGCCCGCAGAAAACAAATCGCCGCGCCGAAACGTGCGCCCTCGGTCGGCGACCCTGCGGACCTTGCAGATTTGTAAAAAGGCAATTTTGTAATGCCTATGGACCCTACCGAAAAGCAGTGGTGAAGAAAAGCAAGAAAAAAGTTGGTGAAAAAGGTTGACCTTGAGTGGGGTAAAGTGTCATAAAGTGGGGCGCTGTGGGAGATAGGGTGGTATTGGGTGCCATTCTCTCACGGTTTGCTGCCTGTGAATCAAGCCGCGCCAACGTTGTACAACTCGATCTACCGCCATGGGGTCGATGAGAAGCGGCGCGTCCAAATCCCGGCGAAGTGGCGGCCTCAGCAGGAGGATTTTCAATTTACGGTGATTCTTTGGCCCGGGACCGGGGGTAAAGAACCTTACCTTCTGTTTCTCCCCCCAGATTTGCTGGGCTCCCTTTTGGAAAAGATCAAGGCGATGCCATACTCGGATCAAAAGGCGGATTCATTGCGGCGCTTGCTGGGGAAGGGTTCCGATCAGGTAACGGTGGATAAAGCCGGACGAATTTGCCTGCCGGAACTGATGGCGAAGGGCGCCGCCATCGAACGGGACGCGGTGCTGATCGGGTCGTGGGACCGCTTTGAGATTTGGAACCCGGAACGTTACGAGGCGGCGAGCCGGGTGGATGACGCGCTGGCCTCGGAAGCTTTCAAACTAATCTGACCTATGAGCCTGAAACAATTCCTCGCTGTCGGACAAAGTTTTGTGGGCATTCGCCCGGATAAGAGTCCCTTCGCCATGCGGCGGGGAAACCAACTGCCGATCTTTACGGTTTCGCCGCGTTTCGCCCCGAGACGGGGCCCAAAGCAAGAGCCGAGCCCGAGTCTCGTGCAAGGAGAGTTGATCGACGCGGTCCAACGCAAAGAGGTAGAGGCGGTGCCAGTCTTCACGGTCTCGGCATTGGAAGGAAACGGTCCGAGTCCGGTCCAGGCGACGAAATCGTCGGAGGCCGTGGGACGCATGCCCGCCCGGCAGACGAAGCGGGGACTATTATTTTATCTGAGTTTTGGGGTGCTCGGCAGAAAGCGAGGGCAAACTGATCTTGTTCAGAGCGAATTGAGTCTGGAGCAGGTGCGGGTGATCCGGAATGACCTTGCGGACGCAGACCTTGAACTCGTGATGAAGAAGAAGCGAGTGCAAGAGGTCCAAAAGGTGCAAAAGCCGGAGATTAAACCGGTGCGCCCGATTCGCTCACCGGAAGCTCCACCGCGCACCACATCGTCCTGGAACGAATTGACGGCGCGGCTTTTTGAAATCGGCCAGCACTGAATGAGTATGTCACGTGCCCGAGTTTCGTCACAAATCGGTCCTGCTGCGGGAAGTGCTGGAAGCACTTCGGCCCGCGGCGGGACAGTTGTTTTTGGATGGAACACTGGGCGGGGGCGGTCATGCGGAAGCAATCCTGGAAACGAGTTCGCCGACGGGGCGCTTAATCGGGCTGGACCGGGACGAAGCGGCGCTCCGGGCAGCGGGCGAAAGGCTCACGCGATTCGAGGGGAGATTCAAATTGCAGCGCGCGAATTATGTGGAGATGGAGCAGTTCGCCGGGGAAGCAAGTTGCGACGGAGTGCTGCTCGACCTCGGGGTGAGTTCACCGCAGTTGGACCAGGCGGAGCGCGGATTCAGTTTTCAGCAGGAAGGGCCGCTGGATATGCGAATGGATCAGCGGGATCCGGTGACGGCGGCGGTCATTGTCAACACCTGGCCGGAAGAGGAACTGGCGAATTTATTCTGGGAACTTGGAGAAGAAAAAGCGTCCCGGCGCATCGCCGGCGGAATCGCGAAGAGGAGGGCCGTGCGCAAGTTTGAGACAACGCGAGATCTGGCCGAGTTCATTGGCGGAATGGTTGGCCGGGGCAAACAAAAGATTCACCCCGCGACGCGAGTTTTCCAGGCGTTGCGCATGGAAGTGAACCGTGAATTGGAGGCTTTGGAAGAGGGTCTTGAGGCTGCGTGGCGCGTGCTCAAGCCGGGCGGAAGGCTGGCGGTGATCACTTTTCATTCGCTGGAAGATCGGATGATGAAGGAATTCGGGCGCGAACTGGAGCGCGATTATTTAAACCAGGAAGAGGTCGATGTCCCTGAGTTTCGCATCCCGAAGACGCCGGAAGCGCGGTGGTTATCGCGCAAGCCGATGGTCGCTTCCGCAGTCGAGTTGGCGGAAAACCCGCGCGCGCGCAGCGCGAAATTGCGCGTGCTGGAGAAGTTATTATGAGGCGCGGAAAACGAACTCCCCTGAAACCGGCGACCGTCGTGAGCAGCATTATGGTTTGTGGGGCGCTTTGCCTTGCAGGGATCGGTTATATCTGGGCCAAGGCGCAGGTTTGGGCGTTGAGCAAGCAAATCAAAACGCTCGAGCTTCGACGGGACGAGTTGAAGCGGAACAATGAACGCCTGGAACAACGCTACGCCTCCATGTGCACCCCCGCGCAACTCGACGCGGAAGTGAAGCGGCTGAAGCTCGGGTTGATCGTGCCTCATCCGGATCAAATGGTGCGCCTGGAGGAACCTGTTCTAACGCCACGCGGACCACAGGAAAAAGTTTTTGTGGCGCATTCTGGAAACCAGTGATTTGTCGCAGGTATGAACTCGAATGCATGCATAGCGGCTCTTCGTGCGAGGGCCGCTGCTTTAAAGAAGATGACGGCGGCGCTCTCACGAGGCGCCGCTACAGGAGAGTTTTGTTCCTGATTTATGGCGCGCAAAAAAGCACTGACGGCTTCGATTGTGCATGCGATGCAAATTCGCAGACTAAGCTTTTTTGCCGGATGCCTTATTACGGGTTTGGGGGCTCTGGGCTACCGGCTGGTCGATCTGCAGGTGTTGCAGCATGAACGGCTGAGTGAAGAAGCCAGGAACAACACGGAGCGGACCATTGTGCGCGCCCCGCGTCGCGGCGATATCCGCGATATTCGTGGAAACCTTCTCGCGACGAGCAAGATTGTTCACACGGTCTGCGGAAATCCGCAGCTCCTCGGGACGAACTACCTCATGGTCGCGCAACAGATTGCACCACTTCTCCAGATGCCGGTTGAGGAAATCGCTGAGAAGCTTCGTCCCAGAACGCGGGTTAACGACGCGGGGGTGACGTCGCCGGTGCAGTGGGTGCAATTGAAAAAAAGACTCGAACCGGACGACTGGGACAAGATCGAGGCGACGATGGAGCGAGTGGGTTTCGGAGTGGATGAAGCGAAGCTCAATCTCACCCGGCGCTCGGCGTATGATCGCATCCGAAAAAAGGGCATTTTTGACGAACCGGAAGAGGTTCGGTTTTATCCGAACGAAACTTTGGCCGCGCATGTCCTCGGCTACGCCGGCGTCAGCGAAAAAACGAATGCGATGGGGAAGATCGAAGTTTCAACCGTCGGCAAGGACGGGATCGAAGCCATTTTGAACAGTGTCCTTACCGGCGTGCATGGCTGGCGGCAAACCGAGACGGACAGCCGCCAGCGCGAGATGGTCCTGTATCGCGACCAGGACGTGGCGCCACGGCCAGGTCTGAACGCGATCCTGACCTTGGATGCCGGCATTCAACACATTGTCGAGGATGAGCTTGCGATGGCCGCCGAAAAGCATAACCCGATATCGATTTGCTCGATCGTCGTGCGGCCCAAGACGGGTGAGATTCTCGCGATGGCCACCTTGCCAAACTTCGATCCAAACAATCCGGGCGGCGCGACCGACGATGACCGCCGGAATCGTGTTGTCTCCGATGTGGCGGAACCGGGATCAACTTTTAAAATCGTGGCGATTTCTGCCGGGATCAACGAGGGCCTGATTGACCTGAATACTCTGGTTGATTGCGAAAATGGCCATTTCCGTTTTGGAGGAAAGGAGCTGGGCGACGCTCACCCGGCCGGCGTCATTTCGGTGGAAGGAGTGATCGCCAAATCATCGAATATTGGCGCGGCGAAAGTTGGCATTCAACTCGGGAAAGAGAAGCTCTATGAATACATTCGCGCGTTCGGATTTGGGCAGCGGACGGGCATTCCACTTCCTGGCGAGGTCAATGGAATCGCGCACCCGACGGCAAAATGGAGCGGGCTTTCGATTTCGCGAGTTCCGATGGGCCAGGAGATTGCCTGCACCCCGCTGCAAATGGTGATGGCGATGTGCGCCATCGCGAACAAGGGTGTCCTGATGCGTCCGATGCTGGTGGACAGTTTCGTGGACGAAGATGGGCGGACCGTGGCGAAGTTCCAACCCCAGGTCGTGCGGCGCGTGATTTCGCTTGGGACGGCGGAAAAGATGGTCACGGCTTTGAAAACGGTGGTCTCGACCAACGGCACCGGGATCAAAGCGAAACTTAATTACTACACCGTGGCTGGAAAAACAGGCACCGCCCAAAAGCTCGTGAATGGACATTACGTCCACACCAAACACTATTCCTCGTTCATTGGTTTTTTCCCGGCGGATAACCCCGAGCTGTGCATTTCGGTGGTGCTGGACGAGCCGAAGAAAGGGACGTACGGCTCCGAAACGGGCGCGCCGGTTTTCCAACGGATCGCGGAACGCGCGGCGAATTATCTGGCGATTCCGCCGGAACATCTGCCCAGCCAAAGTTTGACCGTGAGCGCAAAGAACTAGTCGTTGATTCATGGAAGAGCAAACGTTGCATTTTATCGCGAAGAGCTGCGGCGGGCGTTTGATCAACGCCCAATCGGAATCACGCGTGCGCAACATTTCAACGGATTCGCGCATGGTGCAGGCCGGCGATCTGTTTGCCGCCGTGCCCGGAGACAATTTTGATGGCCATGACTTTCTTGCGGACGTGTGTGCGAAGGGCGCAGTGGCGGCACTCGTGGAAGAAACCCGGGTGACCGCCCTGCCGCCGCGCTTCGCCGCGATCGCTGTTTCGGGCACGCGGCGGGCGCTCGGCCGGATCGCCGCGGCTTACCGGAAACATTTTGACCTGAGCGCCGTTGCCATCGCCGGATCGAACGGAAAAACCAGCACCAAAGAGCTCCTCGCGTCGGTGCTCCGCCAAAAACTGGAGATTGTCTCCAGCGCCGCCAGTTTCAACAACGACCTCGGCGTTCCGTTGACGATTTTCAAAATCGAGCGACATCACCAGGCCGGGGTCTTTGAAGTGGGGACGAATCATCCGGGCGAGTTGCGGCCCCTGATCGAGATGATTCAGCCGACCGCCGGAATTATGACCAGCATCGGGCGCGAGCACTTGGAATTTTTTGGCAATATAGAAGGAGTTCTCGAGGAAGAAGGGGCGCTGGCTGAGTTGCTTCCGGCCAGCGGTTTTCTTGTAGTTAACGGCGAAGGCTACGGCGCAGCGAGACTCGCGCGCCGCACCCGTGCCCGTGTGATTCGAATCGGCACCGGGCCACGCTGCGATTGGCGCATTTCAGATGTT
Organism: Verrucomicrobiia bacterium; assembly: GCA_036002705.1. Classification (GTDB taxonomy): domain Bacteria; phylum Verrucomicrobiota; class Verrucomicrobiia; order Limisphaerales; family SXQI01; genus DASVNK01. Next base: position 6,256 of record DASYTB010000246.1, on the reverse strand, counting down.
GGGCTCGGCGAGAGCGGAAGTCGCTTCCGGATTGAGACGAATGATCCTGAATTCTGCGGTGAGTATCAGACGAAACTTTTGGGCGCGCATCAAGTGGTGAATGCTACTTATGCCGCGGTGGTCGGGAAGGAACTGGGGCTGGGCCGCGCTGAAATTCAGCGCGGCCTGGCTTCATGCAGCGGCGCGAAAATGCGCCTGCAACTGAAACACATCGATGACTTCGTCCTGCTCGACGACGCTTACAATGCGAACGCGGATTCGATGCAGGCCGCTCTCGATACACTGGAAAAATTCCCGTGCAAAGGACGCCGCATCGCGGTCCTTGGGGAAATGGCGGAACTGGGCGAGGCGAGCCTCGCGGCGCACCAGGAAATTGGGCGTCGTGCCGGAGTGGGCATCGACTGCCTCGTGGCCGTCGGCCGGAATAGCGACGTGATGGCCGCCGCCGCGCGCAGCGCTGGTATGCGCGACGTGATTGATCTGCCAGAAGCGGAAAGAGCGGGCGCCGTGGTGACGGAGCTTGTTCGGCCGGGCGACGTTGTCCTGGTGAAGGCCTCCCGGTCGGCGCGATTGGAACGCGTGGTTGAATTTCTGTCGGCGCGATTTGGCGTAACTGAACCGAAGCTCGCGTAGATGTTTTATTATTTGAGCCAATATTTGCGAATGCGCGCGGAGGGAACTCCGTGGGCGGATACTCTTTCGCCGCTGCGTGTTTTCAATTACATCACGTTTCGGAGCGCTGGGGCGGCTGTGACGGCGTTGATCGTGAGTTGGGGGATGGGTCCCTCGGTGATCGCCTGGCTGAAGCGCTTGAAGTTCGGCCAAAACTATGTGGACAAGGCGGAGGAAACGGGCGGAATGGCGGCGCGCGTGCTGAGCAAGAAAGGAACGCCCACGATGGGCGGCATTCTTATTGTCACGGTCATGGATCTGTCGGGACTGCTTTGGGCGCAATGGAACGAACTGGTCGTGCTGACGCTGCTCTCGCTAATCGTTCTCGCGGGACTGGGGTTCTACGATGATTACGCGAAGATCACTAAGCAGACCAATCTCGGCGCGACGTCCATGATTAAGTTGATCGTCCAAACGCTGCTCGCCGCCTTTATCGGAATTTACCTGTGGTTCGTGCCTGATACGAGCAAACTGATCACCGAGATCAACGTGCCGTTTTACAAGCACGCGGTCGCCACGGGAGCGGGCGGGCTGGGCTTGGCGGTAACAATTCTCTCGATCGTTGGCAGTTCTAACGCGGTAAACCTAACCGATGGTCTGGATGGACTGGCGATTGGTTGCACGGTGATCGTCACGGTGGTGTTCATCGTATTTACCTACATCGCTGGGAACGCGGTGCTGGCCAATTACCTGCAAGTGCCGCATGTAGTCGGGGCTGGCGAATTAACCGTATTCTGCTCGGCGATGTTCGGGGCCTCGCTCGGCTTTCTTTGGTTCAATTGCCATCCGGCGCAGGTATTTATGGGCGACACCGGATCGCTCGCCTTGGGCGGAGCGTTGGGAATTATGGCGGTGTTGATTCATCAACCTTTTATTCTCCTGATTGCAGGCGGGGTTTTTGTGGCCGAGGCGATTTCGGTTATGCTTCAGCGCGGGTGGTTCAAGTACACGAGAAAAACACGCGGACAGGGCGAGCGCATTTTTCTCATGGCTCCACTGCATCACCATTTTGAAAAAAAAGGGTGGTACGAATCACAGGTTGTGACTCGTTTTTATATTTTATGCATTTTGTGCGCGCTCGTGGCATTAAGCACGCTTAAGCTCAGGTAAATCCGGGAAAAAATGAACGAATTCTCCGAGACAAAAGTTGCTGTAATCGGCTTGGATGCAAGCGGTATTGCTGCCTGTAAGCTCCTTAAAAGCCAGGGGGCGCGCGTTTGCGCAGTTCAAGCCGAGGGCGTTCACCCGTCCCAAAAAGAGACAGCCGAGCTGGGGGCGCTGGGCATTCAAATTTCACCGGAAAACAGCATTCCGGACGGAACCAGCCTGGCGGTCCACTGCAGTGGGGTCAGTCGCAAGTCAGCTCTGGTTCAAGAGTTCGTAAAAAGAGAAATCGAGGTGATTAGCGACCTGGAACTCGCCGGGCGCGGTCTTTTTTGCCTGAGCGTGGCGATTTGCGGGACGAATGGAAAAACAACGACCGCGGAACTTGTGGCGCAGATGCTCGCGGGCGCGCAACGCAAAACCACTCGGGCCGGAGCGAGTGGAGCGCCGGTCTGCGGGATCCCAGAGTTAAGCCGGGAGTTGGATTTTGTGACGTTGGACGTCAACTCGTTCCAACTGGAATCGATTGAGCATTTTCGCCCAAGTGTGGCGGTAGTTACCAACATTCGCGGGGACCACATGGACAAGTACTCGAACCTCGCCGAGTACGCCCAGGTCATTGGCCGAGTCTTTAAAAGCCAGCAAGTCTTTGACTGGGCGATCGTTCAGAGCGAAGCCCTGGCGCATTTGCGATCCCTCGGAGTGGAAATCCCGTCTAAAGTCATCACGTTCAGCTCGCAGAATCGCCGCGCGGACCTTTACCTGGATCGCGGCCTGTTAATCAGTTCGCTCGCGAATTGGTGTGGGCCGCTTTTCAACATGGAGCAGTGCGCATTGCCCGGGCCTCACCATGCGGAAAATGCCATGGCGGCGTTGGCCGTGGGCCGAGTGCTGCGGTTGAACCTGGAACAGATGATCGGTGCCCTGAAAGCGTATCGCCCCGGCCCGCATCGTCTGGAATTGGTGCGAGAAATTGAGGGCGTTCGTTACGTGAACAATTCGAAGGCGATGAACGTCGCCGCCGTCCAACAATCGATCGAAGCGATTCCGCCCGGCCTGGCCGGCGAACCGAACATCTGGCTGATCGCCGGAGGACGGGACAAGATGCTTGATTATCATGAGCTTGGACCGGTTCTGGCGCAGCGCGTCAAAGGCGCGTTTTTGCTCGGTGAATCGCGCCAAAAATTGCGTGCGGCGTGGAGCCTGTTTACTCCTTGCACCCTGGTAAATTCACTGTTAGAAGCAGTTTCAGAAGCCGCTCGGAGCGCGGCTGCGGGTGATTACGTTCTGCTTTCCCCGGCGGGGTCGAGTCTCGATATGTTCCAGAGCTATCAGCATCGCGGCGAAAAGTTCCGTGAAGCAGTTGGGAATTTGGCGAAAAATGCCGATAAAACCAGTAGTACTGACCATGTGCGAGCGTGTTCCACTACCACATGATAACGCGCCGTTTGGCTATTAGTCGATTTTGTTGCGTGAAACTCTTGAAAGAAAGTGCAATTGAGATGGGTAGGACAGGCGCCTCGGCTGTTCGCCGCGGGTGCCCCGCCCGCGGCGAATCAGGAGCAGCCAGCTTCAGGTCTGAAAAGCAGCCATCGCCTCCATCACCCCGGCGAGGCGCCGGACTGGACAGGCGAGGCGCCTGTCCTACCCAAGCCCAATTCATCGGTCCTCAGAATTTTTAACCTCCACGTCGAAGTTTTTTAAATGAGCACACCAAGTCCACTCATCCCGCAAGGGACATTTCAAGCCCAGGCCTCGAAAGGCGCGTCCAACGTGCGCATCGCGGTCGCGACCATTGTGGCGATTCACCTCGTCTTTTTTGGCGGTCTTCTCCTGCAGGGCTGCAAGCGCGATACGAAAACCGGGTCCGCGTCCGGGGACACGAACAACTCGACCAACCTTTCGCTTCCGCCGATTGATTCGAGTGCGCTTTACTCGACCAGCTCCGCGCGGCCGTCGACTGAATCTTCCAATAATTTCGCGAGTTCTGGCCAGAATTCCGGGAGCAATGCGAGCGCCTTCGCGGAAGCGCCCGGCAATGCGAACACCACGCCAGAGATGTGGAAGCCAAACAATCTGGCGACCAACGCCGTGGCCGAGCAGCAGAGCGGCGCGACGAAAGACTACGTCGTCGTCCGCGGAGATAATTTCGGGAAAATCGCCAAGTTGAATGGCACAACGGTGGCCGCTCTCAAGAAGGCGAATCCGAATGTTGATCCCGCGAAGATCCATCCCGGAATGAAAATCAACCTGCCGGTCGCCGGCGGAAGTTCCGCGGCAACGGCATCGGCGACCGCCCAGGGAAGCACAACGCCTGAAACCGCGGCGACTGGGAACGCGGGCGACGGCACGGCCTATACCGTGAAAGCCGGAGACACCTTGACGAAAATCGCCAAAACTCATGGCGTCACGGTCGGGCAACTTCGGTCCGCGAATAATCTCAAGACGGGTCGTATCAATGTTGGCCAAAAATTGACGATTCCCGTGGCAGGTTCCGCCAGCACTGCGCCTTCTGAACCAAAACCGACCAAGGCGCACGCTCACGCTCACAAAACAACTCCGACCAATAACACAAGCACGAATCTCGCGCTGTAATCCGGAGCGGAGCTAAACCGAACCGATGAAGACGGCCACGACCACACTGATTCTCTGCGTGGGCAGCCTGATGGGTTTGGGTATTGTCATGCTTTACAGCAGCAGCATGGCTCGTGGTGGAACGCACTATTTGACTAATCAGGCTGCCTGGAGTGTTGCCGGCACTTGCGCCTGTTTGATCGCCGCTCTCGTGGATTACAGGATCCTGAAAAAATTCTCGTGGATTTTTCTTGTTCTGACAATTCTCGCGCTCATCGGCGTTTTGATTCCTGGCGTCGGCGTTTGGAAAAATGGCAGCCGCCGCTGGTTTAATTTGGGAGTCGCCAATTTCCAACCATCGGAAGCGGCGAAGCTGGCGCTGGTCATTATGCTCGCTTATTATGGCGAGCGGTATCAGCGCGATATCCGGGCTTTCTGGAAAGGGTTGATCGTCCCGTCGTGTATCGCCCTGGCAGTACTCGCGCCCATCTTCATCGAACCGGACCGTGGCACTACCATTCTGTTAGGCACGGTGACGGCATTAATGCTTCTGCTCGCCGGAGTGAGATGGATCTACTTTATTCCGCCTGGGCTTGGGGCCGTCGCGTTCATGGCTTACATGCTGATCTCCGATCCTATGCGCCTGGCTCGCATTATGAGCTGGCTTCACCCGGAGGAGACCAAGGATGGCGTTGGCTATCAGTCCTGGCAGGCGATGATTGCCCTCGGCAGCGGCGGTGTATCAGGTTTGGGACTCGGCGAGGGCCGCCAGAAGCATGGGTTCGTGCCTGAGAATCATACGGATTTTATTCTTTCCCTGGTGGGTGAAGAGATGGGTTTGATTGCCACCCTCGCGGTCGTTTGCGCCTTCATCATTTTCATTCTTTGCGGCATTTACGTCGCCTGGCATGCGCGTGATGTTTTTGGATTGCTCCTGGGCAGCGGGATCACCTTCCTGATCGGTCTCCAGGCGTTCATCAATATTGGAGTGGTCACAAGTGCGCTGCCCAATAAAGGTTTGCCTCTGCCGTTTGTCAGCTACGGCGGTTCCAGCCTCATGTTGATGCTTCTGGCCGTAGGTGTCTTGATCAGTATCGCCCGCCATGGCGGGCCGCCTGCCCTGCCGGAGGATGAACTCGAAGATTTGCGTCACACCCAATTTGCCTGATGCATAATTTGTCTGCCGATCGTTTTGTCGCAATTGCCTGTGGCGGCACGGGTGGGCATTTGTTTCCCGGCATCGCCATTGGCGAAAAGCTCCTCGAGCGCGGCTGCGATGTCGCGCTGCTCGTCTCGACCAAAGAGGTGGATCAAACCGGCGTGCGCGGGGCGAGCGGGATGGAAACGTTGAGCCTGCCAGCCGTTCCGCTGCTGAAAGGAAATTTTCCGCGGTTCCTCAAGGCATTCGTTCAAAGTTTTCGGCAGGCGAAGGCGTATTTCCGGAAGCGCCGCCCGAGCGCTGTTCTGGCGATGGGTGGATTCACCAGCGCGGCCCCGATCTTTGCCGGACGGCTGGCGCGAGCGAAGACCGCCATCCACGAGGCGAACAGTTACGCGGGCCGCGCGAACCGCTTGCTCGCGCCCTTCGTCGATCACGTCTTCATTGGATTTTCTTCGGCGGCAAATCAACTTCGCAATCGCTCGGTGCAGTTCACCGGAACGCCGGTGCGCTCTCAGTTCGAGCCGGCCGATTCAGCCGCGGCGCGCATGGCCTTGGGTCTTGATCCTGAAGCGCCGGTTCTTTTGATCATGGGCGGAAGCCAGGGCGCCACAGCAATCAACAAAGCGATCCTGCAGGCGGCTCCTCTCCTTGTCGCGAAAATTCCGGAAATCCAATTTCTGCATTTGACGGGGCCCGCCGCGCATGCCGCCGTGTGTGCGAGCTACAGTTCGTTTACTTCCCGAG
>DASYTB010000245.1:0-3800 GCA_036002705.1 Verrucomicrobiia bacterium | reverse complement strand
CCTGGAAAATCTCGTTGCTTACCAAAAGGCATTGCTCGAATTGGAACTGGTCAAAGGCACGACCCTCGTCAGCCGCAATGTCGAAATGACCAAAGCCCAATTGCAGGACTTGACTGAAAAGCTTCTCGCGGCGAATCGGTTTTCCGGTCCGGAGATTCAGGCAATCCGATGGGAAGTCGATGAGCAGTACAAAGAGCGCATCAAAGACCTCGATATGCATGAGAAGCCGCAAACTTTAAGGCAGCGCATTTTCAATTAGAACCCCGAGTAAACGGAGAACGAGTAATCAGAGAACCCGATGAGAATGGAAATCCAACCGCCAAGAAGGGAAGAGCGCCGCGGCCCGCGCCTTAATTGTTTCGCTTTTTGTGCTCTGCTCCTGGTGGCTGGTTCTCCCGTGCTTGAAACGTTTGCTCAGGAAGCCGCGTGGGCCACTGGAATTACAGAAGCCGTTAATGACGTGACGCTCAGTTCGCCCCTGGCGGGGATCATTGCGAAACGGAAATTCGAAGAAGGGCAGTTTGTTAAAGCGGGAGAAAGCATTATCGAACTGGATAGCCGGCTCGAAGAGCTGGAAGTACAGCGGCGCAAATTCATGGTCGATCTGAAAAAGACCGACATGGAGAACTCCCAGAAGATTTTCGAAAAGACCATTTCGGTCAGCCGGGAGGAGATGCAGAAAAAGGTCACCGAATATTCCGTGGCCGAGGCCGAATATCAGTTAGCCAAGGAAGTTTTCAACCGGCGTTTTATTGTTGCGCCTTTCGACGGAACGGTCACTTCGCTCATGCTGCGAGCCGGGGAAGCGTGTCAGTCGGAGCAAGCGCTGGTTCGCCTGGTCGATCCGCGCCGATGCTATTTCATCTGCAATATCGAAGCGAAAGCGGGCTACGCGCTCAAAACCGGCCAAACCGTGAAGCTGGAGATTGATGCCGGCAATAAAATGGCGGAATTCAGCGGGACGATTTTTTTTGTTTCACCCGTCGTTGATCCCGCCAGCGGTCTAATGCGGGTGAAGGTCGTGTTCGACAATCCCGAGGGGAAAATCCGGCCGGGCGTGGCTGGTCGAATGTTACTGCTGGAGAATAAAAATGCCTGAGATTGTCGTGTCTTCCAAAGCCGAGTGCGGCCTCGAAGAAATAGCCCGCCTCCGCCGTTTCTCCGGTCCCCCTGCTGAATTTTGGTCAGGTTATATTGCGGCTGCGAGCGGTGTCGCGGGCGCGGATCGGGGTCTGCTCATTCTCAAGGACAACAAGGAGAACAACTGGAAAAAGCTTGGGGAATGGGCGCAGAATGGCCACGCCGACCGCACGGTCCTGACGTTTAATCGGCACTTGATCGAGGTCGCGCAGCGCGCTTCCGAAAGCGGAACTGTCCTGATGGCGATCGAGCAAGCGGCCACTCCCGACCTCAAACATTATATCATCGGTGTAAAACTCATCCTCAATCGCGCGGAAGACCTTTGCATCGCGGCGTTTTTGCTTCTGAACCGCACTGAGCCCCAGGCGCGGGAATCGCTGGTTCGGTTGCAATTGACTGCCGATGCGCCCGTCTCGTACCTCTCGAATTTCTCGACGGCGCAAGCCCGCGCGGATGCGGACAAGTTTGCGGCTTCCATTGACGTCATTACGCTTCTCAACGCCGAGAAGAAATTTCTCGCGGCCACGCTCACTTTGTGTAACGCGGTTGCGACGCGCTTTGCCTGCGACCGCGTAAGCCTCGGCTGGCTGGAAAATGGGTACATTCGGCTCAAAAGCATCAGCCGGACGGAGCGTTTCGATAAAAACATGGCGGCGGTCAAGGCGCTTGAATTCACGATGGAAGAGTGCCTGGACCAGGATGAAGAAATCATCGTTCCCACGCCCGAAGGAGCGAGCTTTGTCTGGCGCGATCATGAGAAATTCGCCGCGCAAAACAGTTCCGGCAGCATATGCTCGATTCCCATCCGCGTTGAGAACAGCGCCGTCGCGGTTCTGACTTGTGAACGAAAAGAGAGACCCTTCGCTGCCGGAGAGCTGCAACAACTTCGTTTGGCTTGCGATCAGGCGGCGCGCCGTCTGGATGATTTACACGAAAGCGATGGATGGATTGGCCCGCGTCTCGCCCGTGCCACACGCACGCAATTGGCTAAGGCACTTGGCCCGGAACACACTTGGATAAAGGTATCCGTGATCCTCGGAGTCGTCGCTTTGGCCGTGCTCCTGTTTGTCCCATTCGATTATCGCGTCCAGGGGAATTTCATCCTCAAGAGCGACGCCGTCGCCTATCTCACCGCGCCCTTCGACGGCTTCATTAAGGAAGTCAATCTCCGGCCCGGCGATTTGGTGCGCGAAGGAATGGTCCTGCTGCAGCTCAACACGGAGGACCTTGCTCTGGAAGAAGCCAATGCGCTGGCGGACAAAGTCCGCTACGAACGCGAAGCGGAAAAAGCGCGCGCCACCAACGGCCTGGCGGAGATGCGTATTGCCCTCGCACTGGGCGAGCAATCCAAGGCGCGGCTTGATATGGCTCGCCACCGCCTCCAGCAGTCAACTATCAAGGCCGGATTCAATGGCGTGATCGTCGAGGGGGATTTGCGGGAACGGATCGGCGCGCCGGTAAAGCAGGGAGATGCACTTTTCAAGATGACCAAGCTGGAGGGCCTTTACGTCGAGGCGGAAATCAATCAGCGCGATATCCACCAGTTCACGGTCGGCAGCGCCGGACAGATCGCTTTCGTCAGCCAGCCCAGGCTCAAGTATGACGTGGCGGTCGAACGCATTTTCGCCGCCGCCGCGCCCAAAGAAGGCGAAAATATTTTCATCGTCCGCGAGCGCCTCGTTAGTCAGGCGGCCGAGTGGTGGCGGCCGGGCATGAGCGGCATCGCCAAAATTGGCGCGGGCAAGCGAACCCTCTTTTGGATTCTCGCCCATCGCACCGTCGATTTCCTGCGCCTGCGTCTCTGGTGGTAATCAATCTTGAGATCGCCGATATGAATCCTCCCCTTCTTATAGCGGCGTCTCGTGAGAGGGCCGCACTTGCCGATATGGGTAGAACACGCCCCTCGCCTGTCCCAGCGGGCGCGCCGCGCGCTGGTGCTATGTTCGCCTCTGACCACATTCATGCCTGAAATTCCGCAAACGTTTAGCGAATCGTGGTACCGCATCGCGAACCAGCGCATCGCCCTGCGCACCGGTGTGAATGGTCGCCGCCAAAATTTCCGCGGCGAACGCTGGATCATTCTCGAGAATCCGTTCTCGAACCAGTTCTTCCGCCTGAAACCCGCGGCCTACGAATTTATCGCCCGCCTTCGCGCCGACCGCACCGTTGCAGAGATTTGGAAGGAATGCATGGAGCGTTTTCCCGATGCCTCTCCCGGCCAGGAACAGGTCATCCAGCTTCTCTCCCAGCTCTATCACGCGAACCTGCTCCAATACGCTGAAGCGTCGGATAGCGCTCAGCTTTTTCAGCGTTACCAGCGCGTCCGGCAGCGCGAAATCCAGTCGCGCTGGCTGAACATCATGTTCATGCGCTTTCCTTTGTTCGATCCAGACGAATTCCTGAATAATACCATCGGCCTGGTTGGAAAGTTGATCAGCCCGTTGGGAGCCATTCTCTGGCTCGCCTTTGTCGGCTGGGGATTCAAACTCGCTTTCGATAACTGGAACCTCCTTCTGGAACAAAGCGAAGGCATTCTCGCGCCGCAAAATCTGGCTCTGCTCTATCTCGGGCTGGTTTTCGTAAAAACTCTGCACGAATTCGGCCATGCTTACTTCTGCAAGAAGTTCGGCGGCGAAGTGCATGTCATGGGTGTGCTCATC
>DASYTB010000244.1:0-5405 GCA_036002705.1 Verrucomicrobiia bacterium | reverse complement strand
GGTGAACGCAGCGGGAGATTCGGCGCAACCACTCGAAGTCCGATTGGCCGCGATAGAGGCGTTGGGCTCTCTGAAGACACCGCGAAGCAAGGAAGTGCTTTTGGCAATGTCGAAGGACAATTCAACGGACTTTGAAATTCCGGCGCTCATCGCGCTCACATCCGTGGACGTGAACGCGGCAGCTTCGTTCATGGGCGAGGCTGTTCACGAGATCAAAGACCCGCAATCATGCCGCGCTGTTTTTAGGAGTTTTCTGCAACGGCACGGGGGCGCGACCGCGCTGGCGAAGGTGTTCGCTTCGAAAGCCCCGCCGCCCGAGATCGCCGCCGTTGCTATCCAGGTGATGAACGAAACTGGCCGCCGCGATGAAGAATTGGTTCGCGTCTTAACGCCGGTCGAGACGACGCGAAAGCTTTCGCTTGCCGACGTGCCGCAACTTGTCGCGGAAGTTCGCGCCAGCGGAAATGCCGTTCGCGGCGAACAAGTTCTGAAACGGCCCGAACTTGGTTGCCTCAGTTGCCACGCCGTGAAAGGCCAGGGCGGGAAGATCGGGCCGGACCTCGGCGCTCTCGGCACCGCGCAGCCGATTGATTTTATTGTCGGAGCCATTCTTGATCCGCAGAAAGAAGTAAAGGAGGGCTACATGGTCACGGCGGTTACCACCAAAGATGGCGATGATTTTCAGGGATACGCCATCCGGGAAGATGGGCGTGAGATTGTGCTTCGCGATATTCTCCAGAACAGCACCGTCACCATCGAAAAATCGAGAATCGCTCAAAAACGGCAGACCGGTTCGCCGATGCCCAGCGGCTTGGCCGATGCGATGACTCGGCGGGAGTTTGTTGATCTCGTCAAATACCTCTCGGAGCTTGGTCGTCAGTAGCCCGACGGATTGGTTTCGGGCAATTCGCAACCAGAAGAAAACAAAGCGGCCCTGAGATTTGTTCGATCATCAGGGCCGCATCAGGACCGTGTTTCAATCCTGGTTTTCTGGTTTTTTAAAAAAGAGGTTACTGATGCTCATGGCCCGTTCCACCGACGTTAAAGCCGATGCCAATCGTGAAGGCAAACGTTCCGTCGTCGGCATGACCGGTCACATCCTCCAACTTGTCAAACAGCCAGCGATATTGTCCCATCACGAACAAGAAGGTCTTTTCATAGACGTAATACTTTAAGCCCGCTTCGGGACCCGCCCCCCACACTCCGTTGAGACGGGTGCCGTAATCCGCTCCGATATTGGCCCCTATGAAGGGAACGAACTTGCCTAACAGGAAATGGTAATCTAAAGCCAATCCGGTGCTTCCGCCCCACACATCGCTTCCGCCTGTGCTGTAGGTGACTTGCTGGCGAAGGGCGGTTTCGAAGTTGGGCGTAAAGAAATAGCCAGCCGAACCGACCATGTTGAAGCCTCCGTGATTGAACTCATTGTCCGCCGAACCGCCGCCGCCCAATGTGAATTCCCATTCGCCGCCTTGGGGTTGCGCGTAGGTTCTATGAGCCGTATTCATGAGTGCACACGCAAAAGCGCATGCAAAAACAAGGTGTTTGATTTGATTTTTCATCTGTTCCTCCTAAGGCCTCAAAGATTGTAGAGAGGAGGGTTCGGTGGAAATGAGGGAAAACCCTGAATCAGGGCTAAACCAGAACCTGTCGCTTCCGCGTGAACTTACGGATTAAAAAGTGGCCGGGCGTGCTTTGTGCACGGCCATGTTCCGGCTTCATTCGCGAAAAAGTGTCAAGGGGAGTATTCCGCGCCGAGTGGGGGAATCTTTTCCTTTAATCGCCCCCGTTTTCATGGCAATTCCTCACGGCATGAAGTTTGGCGACCTGAATGAACCGCAACTCCTCGCTGTGGCCATCTCCGCGGAAGAGGAGGACAGCCGTATTTACCGGGATTTCGCGGATTCATTGCGGGCAGCTTTTCCGGCCACGGCCGAGCTGTTCGATAAGATGGCCGTTGAAGAAGATGGACACCGGCACCGCCTGACGAAGCTTTATCAGGAGAAATTCGGTGAGCACATTCCGCTCATTCGCCGCCAGGACGTGAAAGGCTTCCTGGCGCAGCGGCGCACCTGGATGGCTCGGAATGTGCGACCGGACAAAGCACGGGAGGAGGCCGCGTTGATGGAGATTGAAGCGCGCCGCTTTTATGAAGCGGCGGCGCGCCGGGCAACCGACGCCGCGATTCGGCAACTTTTAAATGATCTGGCCCAGGAGGAACAGCGCCACGAGCATACGGCGGAAGAAATCACCGACGCCCAGGCGGCCTCGGGCCAGCTTGAGGAGGAGCGCGAGGCCACGCGGCGCTTTTTTGTGCTGCGCTTTGTTCAGCCTGGCCTGGCTGGACTCATGGATGGCTCCGTTTCCACGCTTGCGCCGCTCTTCGCGGCCGCATTCGCGACGGCGAATACGACGGCCACGTTCAAGGTCGGGCTCGCGGCCTCCGTTGGCGCGGGCATCAGCATGGGGTTCGCCGAAGCGCTCTCCGACGATGGCAAGCTCAGCGGCCGCGGCGCGCCGTGGTTGCGTGGGTTAATCTGCGGTTCAATGACCATGCTGGGCGGGCTCGGTCACACCCTGCCCTACCTGATCCAGAACTTTCATACCGCCACCACCCTGGCCATTGTGGTGGTCGTGGTTGAGCTGGCCATCATCTCCTGGATTCGCCGGCGCTTTATGGATACGCCACTCATGTCCGCCATTTTTCAGGTGGTCGTCGGCGGCGTCCTCGTATTCCTCGCGGGCTGGCTGATTGGTTCGGGCTAGCCTGAATTGCCTCATGGAACAGCTCAGGTGTGGTGGTGCGAGGCTCCGCCGAGCCTTTTATACCCTCGACCCATACTGGGAGAAAGCTCGCCTCAAGCTCGCCTCGCCCCACCCTGTGGCGGTACCCGCGCGAGCGCACTTAGCATTTGTCAGTTCTTGCTGGAGGGGTATAAAGTATCCGGCATGTCACTCTGGATTTTAGCGATTGTTCTCCTGGCGATTTTTGGAGGGTTGGGGTTTGCCAAAGGCGCGATTCGAATGTCCATCTCGTTTGTTGGACTGATTCTTGGGGTGCTCCTCGCCGTGCCGTTGGGCCGAAGTTTGCAACCGATGATGAAGACCGTCGGCGTGACCAATCCGGTTTGGGTGACTCTGCTTCCGCCCGTCATTGTCTTCGTCCTGGTCTATTTGATCGTGATGGGCCTCTCGTTCTTCGTGCACCACAAAGTTTATTTGCTCTACAAGTACAAGCACGATGATGTGGATCGCATTCGCTGGGAACGGATGAACCGGCAGGTCGGGGTCGGCGTCGGAATGTTAACCGGATTCCTCTTCTTTCTTTTCGTCTGCGGAGTGATTTATGCCGCCGGGTACCTGACGATCCAGATTTCGGCGGAGGATAAGAATCCCGCCACCATCAATTTCATTAACAGCGTTCGCCAGGACATGGCGGACACCGGATTTGACAAGGCCGCCGCGAAATTCCAGCCGGCGCCGAAGATTTTCTTCGAGGCGGCGGACGTCCTCGGAATGCTTTATCATAACCCGCTGCTGCAGGCGCGCCTGTCGAAGTATCCTTATTTTTTGAGTCTTGGCGAACGTCCGGAATTCCAGGAAATGGCCACCGATAAAGAGTACAACGATTTGATTTTTGGCAAGGCGCCTGTCACACAGATCATCGATCATACGCGCACCCAGGCGCTGCTTGGCAACACCGAGGTGCTTAATTATCTGAAAGGGACGGACTTGGCCGACCTGAAAGAATATCTTCGCACGGGCAAATCAGCGAAGTACGACTCACAGGAAATCTTGGGCGTCTGGGACCTAGATAAGAACGCGGTCCTGACCGGAATCCGAAAATCGAATCCGGATATCAAAACGAAGGAATTGAGGCTTTTGAAACAGATCCTGGAGGCAGTTCCTTCGATCTCCATCATGGCCACCCCGGACAGCAAGCTCATTGTGAAAACCGCCGCACCCGCCGCTGCGCCCGCGCCTGCCCCTGCCCCTGTGGACCCCAACATCGCCCGCTATGGAGGGCGATTTGCGAGAGGCGGCGGACAACAGCCTCCTCCCGTGGCCGTGAAGCCGGCTGAGCCGGTCTTGCCGGTGACCATCCCGAAATTAGGCGGTGAAGGCACCTGGGGCGAAGAGGCCGGGGAATACACCATCGCCCTGAATGACGCCGCCGGAAGGCCGTTGAAGGGAGTTGCCCGGGTTGACCATGACGAGATGATGCTGAACGTGGGCGGCGCGAACCTGGTCTTTGCGAAAGAGTAGCTTCGACCGTGCCCACCAAAGTTATCGCCGTGGCCAACCAAAAGGGGGGCGTCGGAAAAACCACAACCAGTGTCAACCTGGCGGCCTGCCTGGCCGCGAACGGTCAGCGGATTCTTCTCGTTGATCTCGACCCGCAAGCCAACGCCACCAGCGGACTCGGGCTCGAAAAACGCGAAGGCGCCAGTGCTTATGCCGCCTTGCTCGGAGAGGCGCCCCTGGCGGAAAAAGTGCAACCGACCGCGTATGAACGCCTCTCAATGGTTCCAAGCGAGGTTGATATGTGCGGCGCGGAGGTCGAGCTATCACGCCTGGAAAACCACCTGCAACGGCTCAAGAATGCCCTGACACCTCTGGTCAATTCCGGGCAGTTCGATCTGATTCTCATCGATTGCCCCCCTGCCCTCGGCATTCTCACCTTGAATGTTTTCGCGGCGGCTGACTGGCTCATCATTCCCCTGCAATGCGAATATTACGCGCTCGAGGGCATTTCCATGATTAATCGCGTCATCTCCCAACTGCGCGACTCGGGGGTAAATCCTCAATTGGAAATCCTGGGCGTCGTCATGACCATGTTCGACGGCCGCACTCGCTTGGCCGCGCAAGTGGTGCACGAAGTGCGGCAGCACTTCGGTGACCTCGTCTGCGACACCCTCATCCCCCGCACCACCCGCCTCGCCGAAGCGCCGAGCTTCGGCAAACCGATCATTTACTACGACAAATACAGCGCCGGCGCCTCCGCCTACGAAGTGCTCACCGAAGAGATTCAGAAACGGGTACGAAGCAAAAGCAAATAGCTGGAAGTTCGGGAGGGTGCGATTCTCTGACATATCTTATTAACACCGCGGCTTTAGCCCGGTGCTTCCATCTAACCCTTCTCTGCGCCTGCCGTCCTCACTTCCAACTCTCTGCTATTTGCTCTCTGCCAATCTGCGATTTTCCGCGCCGACAGAACCCTTTCCGCCGTCCCCACCCCAACGGGGTCAAATGCCCATAGCCCAGGGTCGTTTGCGGAAAAAAGCGGAGCGCCGCAAACCACCCGGGTTATCCGTCCCTGGAAATTCAGGAACCCTGAAGGGGTTCAAGCTCGCCCCTGACCACTGGCGTTCAAAGTCCGGCTCTGCAATTCCGGCGGTCAGGTT
>DASYTB010000243.1:0-7779 GCA_036002705.1 Verrucomicrobiia bacterium | reverse complement strand
GATGGCTTTGGCCAGCATTGTCTTGCCGGTTCCGGGAGGACCGATCAGGAGAATGCCCTTGGGGAGATTGCCGCCGAGTCGATTGTATTTCGCCGGGTCTCTGAGAAAGTCGATGACCTCCTGCACTTCGGCTTTGGCTTCTTCAATTCCCGCCACGTCGGAGAAACGAATGCTCGGACGCTGGCGAATCCGGTGTCCGCTTTTGCCACGCCCGAAATTCGTTTGGTAAAAAAGCAGGACACAGACGAGCAAACCGACAATGATGGTCGGGGCGAGGTCGAGAAGATGGTTTCGCGCTCCATTTTGCGGGACGCTGAGGTCGGCATTCGGCCGATCCAGAAGCCCCTGCACCTGCGCCTCGGTCAAATGCGTGGTGATCGAAAAATCCACTTTCGGACTGGTCAGGCTCCGCCGGTAAACACCCGTGATCTGATAGATGTCCTTGTAGGCACGAGGGGTTAAGCTCGCGGAGAGAATCGCCTTTTCGTCCATCAGTCGTTCCAGCTTGGCGCGGGTGATTTCTTCGGGGGGGGCTTTCGGGTTCGGCTGCCAGAGCAGGACGGTCGAGACGACAATTCCAACAATGAGAATCGGCAGAATGCGCTTAAATTTTTCGGACATTTTCTTGCAAATTTGCTCCCACCGGGGCTTAAGCAGGAAGCGTGCTACTCGCATATCGGACAAATTCTGAAGCTCTCCAGCGCCTTCGGGATACTGGACAGCCCCCTTAAAGTGCCGCAAAATCGAAGAGGGTCAATGGTTCTACTCGAATATTTTCGGCATTTTTCTTAATTCCCGGAAGGGATTTCCCTGACCGGACGCCGAGACTTATCTGTTTGCGCCCGGATTGTTGCGATCTCGTTATCGAATGCGCGCAACGGACGAGGATACAGCCCACGACCAGGACCCCCGGGCAAACCGGCGGGCAGCCAAAAAAGGAAACAGGCGAAAAATGTCGTTGCCAAGTCCTGGTACTTTTGCTCCATCTGGAAACGTGGCTTCCCGACCGACGACTCCGCAGGCCTTCTTTTGGATCGGGCGGATTCTTTCCACCGCTGCCGACGGTGCTGCCCCAAAAACCGCAGCGCCGGCGCAGCTCAATTTGATCCCGGCTCTGTCCATGCTCGGCATCGGCATCATCGCCTTCTTAATTCTTTGGCTATGCGCGAAATAGCTCTTCCGGCAGTCTTGACGGAAACCGGTCGAGACCGAAAGCAGCGGAAGCTCGATTGCCGCTTTTGCACGCCGATTTTATTGCCCAACGCGCAATATAAATTCACGAAAAAATACAACCCAACCGACGAGAATACGACCGCCAGGATATTCGCGCGTGTCCACCGTTTCGAAAGCACGGAGGCGCCAGGCCAGCCACCAGCGTGAGGATTTCGTTCAAACGCCCGAAGAGCAAAGCGCCGATCTGATTGTTCAAAGGCAGATCGGCCGAGCTGAAACGTAGAAAGAGTCCCAGCGCAAGGAGCAGGCTACCCACTGCGAAAACCCGCAACCAATAACTCATCGGTTGCCTGGATTGCTCGCGCAATTCGCGGGTTACCAGCGGCCAAATGGCAGTCATGAGGTTTTTTGAGTACCCCACAAGATTCGTTCCACAAGCGCGTTACGGCCTCTAACCAACCGCCAATGACCGCCAACTGCCAACTCCGTTTCCAGGTTGAAATCCGCTGCTCTCTCTGGGATGTTTGATCCCACCCCTAATGATTGCCAATCGCGCATTGAACCTGAGCGACCTTCCTGCCGAGTTTCTGGCGGCCAAATCGGGTGCACCGGGTTCGGATTTGGTTTTAGAGGCACTGGTCAAAGGATACCTTCCGTTGGTTTATGGAACCGCTCTCCGACTTCTGCCCGATTCGCCCGACGCGGCATTGGAAGTAACCATTGCGGTGTTCCAAAGCTTCCTTTTGCGCGCGCGCCGATTGCGTCGAAAAACCCTCATCGCCACGTGGCTCCTGCGCAGCACCTGGTTTGCGGCTCGGCGCAAACGAAAACTCCTCGGTCGAACGGAACAGCCACCCATGCCGGTTTTGGCCGGATCCGTCCCTCCGTCCGCCATCGGAGACCATCCACCGGGCAGCTACGAACTCCTGCTCAAAGAGCTTTTTCGCCTGAAGCCGGTGTGCCAAAAAGCGCTGCTGCTTCGTTTCGTGATGAATGAACCGGCCGAAGTCGACGCCCCGTCGCTGCGCCTCCTGCCAAAGCGCTTCGAGAGGCGCGCGCAAAAAGCCGCCGCCAAGTTCTCGAAGAAATTGAAAAAAGCCGTGCCTGACGCAATGCTGCTTCTGGGCGGACTGCAAATGCCGGTCCCGTCGGAGGTGGAAACTTTGGTTCTCGCTTCTCTCCGTGATGCTCCACCATCCAAGAGCCCTCTCGTGCGCTCGACCTTGCGCGCCTGGCGTTGGGCCGGAATTCGGCTGGCCTTCCGGCGCTTCGCTTCGGCGCTGGGGACAATTTTCTGCGTTCTCGCGCTTTTGATCGGGTCATTCGCCTGGCTCGCCCAACATGGTTACTTCACACCCCTGTTCGTCACGCTTCGCGCCAGACAGATGGTCAAGGAGATGCCTGAACTCGGTCAGAAGGCGCGCCCGTGGCCCGTTTCACAGCAGGACCAGGCGCTTGCCCAAAGAACCCTGCCGAAATCCGCCGCTGAACTTTACGTCCAGACCAATATCTGGCCCGCCAAACTCGCGCTCACCTCTGAAGAGTGGCGGAGGATTGCACCCGCGCGCGTTCCACCGGTTCCCGGGATGTTCACTGGAGACGGCAAAATGATTTTGCGCAATCCCAAAGCCCGCCGCAGCGGCCTGGCCGGAGTTATCGGCCTCGACTTTAACTGGGTGGAAGGTCGAATGGATTTTGCCGGTACCTCCTTCAATCGCGTTGGCATCCGGTATCGAGGGAACGGAACTTATGTCAATTCGCTCTACGGCTCCAAACAGTCATTTAAGGTGGATCTCAATCAATTCGCGAAAAAACAAAAGCTCGCCGGACTCGAGAAGCTAAACTTCGTCAATTCCATTCCCGACGGCTCCTATATCCATGACGCGCTCGCGGAGAGATTATTCCGCGAACTGGGCACGCCCGCGCCGCGCACCAGCTACGCCTATCTCACGCTGGATGTCCCCGGGACCTTCAACAACCAGGCGCTCGGCCTTTATGTCCTGATCGAAGATATCGACAAGGATTACGCCGCGGACCGCTTTGGCTCAAAGAATGTCCCGATCTTCAAGCCGGTCACCATGGAACTTTTCAGTAATCTCGGCGATGACTGGGAATCCTACGCCGCGACCTACGATCTCAAAACCAAAGCCACTCCCGAGCAAAAGCGCCGGATCGTTGAACTGGCCAAACTTGTCTCCCAGGCCGATGACACCGAGTTCGCCCGCCGCCTCGCGGAGTACCTGGACCTTGAGGAATTCGCCGCCTTCGTTGCCGGCCATGTCCTGCTTTCCAGCTACGACGGCTTCCTCGCAAATGGCCAAAACTTCTACGTTTACCTCGATCCAAAATCAAACAAGCTCGGCTTCATTCCGTGGGACCAGGACCACTCCTGGGGAGAGTTCGGTTATGTCGGCACTCCGGAGCGGCGGGAGCAGGCCAGCATCTGGCATCCCGCATCCTACGATTTTCGGTTCCTCGAGCGCGTGATGAAGGTCGAGGCCTTCCGCGGGGTTTATCGCCGAACGCTGGAAAATGCCCTCGCCAATCTCTTCACCAAAGAACGCCTGTTCACCCAAGTGGACCGGTTGGCGGCGACAATCCGCCCGGCCGTTGCGGCCGAATCAGATTTTCGCCTCAAGCGTTTTGATCAAGCGGTGAGCGGTGAGTGGGTGCCGGGGCCGCGCCAAAATCAAAATCCCGAGGGCCCCAAATCTCCGGTTCACCAGATCAAGAGGTTTATCGAAAACCGGATCGTCTCCGTGCGCGAACAGCTTGATGGAAAATCCAAGGGAGCCCGACTCAAAGGCCGATGGTAGCGGACCGAGTTCGCTTGCTCCAGGCCTTACCACCCCTCTGGCACATCGAAACGCGGCGCCTTATTCCGGAGCAACCAGTAGCCGTGGAAGGTTTTGATCAGTTGTTGCAGCTCGGCGGGATCGCCCGGCTTGGTCAGGAACGAATTCGCTCCCAGCGCGTAAGCGCGGTTGATATTCTTGATCTCATCGAGCCTTGAGAGCACGATGATCAGCGGACCGCCGCTGGCGGATTTATCTCGAATCCACTTCAGGACATCGAATCCGTCCCCTTCCGGCATGTGCAAATCCAAAAGCAGGATGGTCGGAAAAGGAAATTGCTCCCGGTCAGCGTACTTGCCATCCCCTTTCAAATAGGCGACAGTCTCGGAGCCCGTCTTCACCACATGAATCGGGTTTAGGACGCCGGTTTTCACGAAAGCCCTTTTCAACAAGAGTAGATCGTCCTCGCTATCATCGGCGATTAGAATGAGGCCGTCTTGTTGCACCGCCTACACTTATGAACCATTTCGGGCAGATCGCCATCGGGACAAATCCTTCATTATCTGAAATGGCCGCCCTGATTCGAATGATTCGTAACTTCCGGCTTCGGTTGACCGTTAGCTGAGGCCCTCACAACCGTGGCGGACGTTTTCCGTTCTAGATTTTGGGTTATTGGCTTTCACAGGTTGGTCGAATTTGGCTATATGGCGGAGGGCGCATGTATTTTATTCCAAGTCGAGCCTCCGCGTATATGCGAAATCCCGTTTCGAGCGTCGCCACGCGACGCAGCCGCTCGTGGTGGCGGGCAGTTCCGTGGGCTGAAGCCGCATGGCTACATTCAATAGGCCGCTACGCTGCCCAAATCGGCAACCGAAGAATTCTGTCCAGCGCCCAAAGATGGATAAACGCGGATAATCTTCTTGCTCTTGTTCATCCGCCCGCCGCAGCATCTATTGGCTCGTCTATCCGCAATGTGGATGCGGTTACAGTGCTTGAAAGAAAGGAAGCGTAGATGGCGGCTGAATCATTCTCCGTTATTTCACAGGATCGCCTCGGCGCTCTTCGGCATGACCTGCGCAACCCGTTGAGCGAAATCATCGGTTTTGCCGAACTCCTGATCGAAGAAGCGGGCGAGCAAAAGGCTTTGGCGTTGCGGGAGGGTTTGGAGGCGATCTGCCAGTCCGCTCACCAGATCCTGGCGGAGATCAATCGCTCGCTGACCCCGGACACCTTGCGGCTGACCCCTTCCGCGCCGAGCAAACTGAAGGACACTGTCCATGACTTCGCCGGACGTATCCTGGCGGCCTCGCAGAAGCTTTCCGTTCAATGTGATGATCTCGGCGAAACTTCCATCAGCGATGATCTTCAGCGAATCAGCGGTTCCGCACGACGCCTTTTCGATCAGGCTCCCGCGGCGATTGATAGCTTTCTCCTCCGAGCGACTGATAGCGTGAGTGATCCGGCCCTAGCGAAGAGTCATGTCGGCGGAACCAAGAGCTCGCAGGCCGAAACGACGGGAGCCAAAGAAGGCGGCGCAATCCTGGTGGTCGATGATGACGAGGCGAATCGCGCGCTTCTCGCCCGCCGTTTGCGGAAGAAAGGCTACACCGTTTCTCTGGCGGAAAACGGGCGGCACGCGCTCGAGCGATTGCGCGCGCGGCGATTCGATCTTGTTTTGCTCGATATTGTGATGCCGGAGATGGACGGGGTGGAAGTCCTCCGGCAGCTCAAGGCCGATCCGCAGTTGGCGCACATCCCGGTATTGATGCTCTCGGCTGTGGACGAGCTAAGCGCGGTGGTGCGCTGCATCGAGTTGGGAGCGGCCGACTATCTGCCGAAGCCATTCCCTCCGACGATTCTCTCGGCCCGCGTGCAGTCTTCCCTTGCCAATAAGCGGATGTCCGACCAGCTCCGCAAATACACCGAGTGGCTTTTTGGGAAAACGCTGTTTTCGAGCGCGGTCAGCGACGGCGGCTTCCGGGAGTTGAAACGGCAGGAACGAACCATCCTTTTTGCGGACATTCGCGGCTTTACCGCCTGGAGCGAACGGCATTCGCCCGAGGAAGCCGTCACATTGCTGAACCGCTATTTCGAGACCGCTGAGCGCGTTCTCGCCGATTCCGACGTCATCAAACCCGAATACACCGGCGACGAGATCATGGCAATCTTCCCTGCCGCTGGCGGGGCTGTGCAAATCGCGCGGGCTCTTCGCAATTGCATGGTGCAGCAACTTGGCGAGTCGGGCCTCGGCATCGGCATTGGTCTGCACACCGGTCTGGTCATCGAAGGTTTGATGGGAGGCGCGGAGGTGAAGGCCTATCGATTCGTGGGCGACGCTGTGAACACGGCCAAGAGAATATCAACGACTGCTCGGGCCGGGCAGGTTCTGCTCTCGGAAAGCACCTTCACCCTCGTGAAAGATAGCGTCACGGCCGAAACGCCGATTGAAATGAACGTCAAGGGGAAAGCCGGGTCCCTGACGATTTGGCCGATCCAATAAAATACCAGGCATCTACGGCCCCGAGCTTGAGGTCGTTTCCCCGAGCTCGACGTTCCAATAGGCAAGGTCAACGAAGTGCTTCCAACTATCGTGGTAATGCACACCAAAGTTGATCTGGATGAATGGGCGCCACTTCGGCCGTTTCGGCTTGCGAATCAAATGCATGCCCGCCTCCAACGGGGTGCGGTTGGCCTTTTTCGTATTACAAATGATGCACGAACAGACGATATTCTCCCAAATCGTCGGACCGCCCCGATCCCGCGGAACCACATGGTCGAGATTCAGGTCCTTGCGCTCGAAGACCTTTCCGCAGTACTGGCAGGTATTCTGATCGCGTTCGAAAATGTTGTGCCGGGTGAATTTCACTTCTTTCTTCGGCATGCGATCAAAGAGCATAAGCACGATTACGCGCGGCACGCGGATGCGGAAGGAAACCGTGTGAATGCAATCGTGGTGCGGTTGACCCTGCGAGAAATCATGCCACTCTTGGAAATTGTAAGTCTGGAAGGAACCGTCCGCCGCATTGAGAACGACCTGCGCGTTCCCCTCAAAAAGCAGAGTGAGAGCGCGGCGGGCGGTGCAAACATTGACCGCCTGCCAGAGCCGGTTGAGAACCAAGACTTGCTGGTTCAAAAAAGAATTCATACATGCCGGGCTACGGTTGCGCGGAACGTAGCATAAGCCGTGCTCAACTGTCAATTGATGGTATGCAAGCACATAGCTCGAAACAATTGCATGTCGAAGTAAAGAAGAGGCCGTGTGCAGCGTTTCGCTACATCCCTCGGGCCAAGTGCTGAGCTCTCCAAACGGCGGTTTGTGCCAGTCAATTACAGACCCCGAAAACCCCGAAAACAAAGCAGGATTTGGCTTTTATCACGCGGCACCGAAGAAGAGCGTTCGTCCTGCCAGGCCCGGTGCGAAAATTCTTAAATCACAAACCTTCTCCGAAGATGCAGGATAACTTAGTTTGATTACTCTGGTAGGCGGGCAGCGCACTTTAATCGCAACGTTCGGTCAGTTCATTCTTCGGACTGAATCGGCGAGAACAGAGGCGCGGCTCGTCCAAGCGTCGAATTTGCGTGGTTCCAATTCGGCACGATATCGTTGACTCGCGGCGGTTCTGTTGAACGGCTCGAGCTCGCCACGAACTCGAACGAGATCGCCCGCCGTGATATTGCGCACGTCCTTTAGATTGCTCACGACCAGCACAGCGTTCTGGGGAGCGCCGAGGGAATACATCGTGAAGCTGTTCGGGCTCAGAATTGTATCCACCGTCCCCTGAATCTCGATATCCTTGCCGAAATACAGGTC
>DASYTB010000242.1:0-9712 GCA_036002705.1 Verrucomicrobiia bacterium | reverse complement strand
CATTTGCATGCATCTCGGTAAACCATCCATTACGTGGAGACAGAGCCGCTCTGGTTCGTCGTGGCATTCTCCATCACCCAACGGTGTAGTTCGCGACCTCCAGCACCCACCCTGAGCACAGCAGGAGAGGGAACCAACTGTATGGAGAAACTGGTGAATAGGATAGGCTTCCCAATGCGAAGGCTCCCTTCCGCCCGCAATGACGACGCAAGCCCGAGCGACCCGTTTTTCCGGACGTACTGGCACGGCGGCGGCAAGGTGCATTAGCAAAGTCACGGGGCAAAGAACACCGTCTGCGTGATACACCAGGCGGACCAGATCGCGCAAGGATGTTTTTTTACGAAGGTCATGAACATTTCTTAAGGGCGGGTGGTAATGGCCTTTTTCTCCGACCTGAACGAACAGGATTTTGTCACGAAAGTGATCGACCACTTCCTGGTAGCGCTTTCGCGACCACCATTTGATCGTGTAATCATATTTTCCCCCGGCTACTATGATCCAGAACGGCCGATCCTCTCCCAATGCTTCGGCGACCTGTGAAGGGCGGGACTTTTCCTCTTCGGAGAGATGAATATCTCCCTTAAATTCGGTTGGCTTGATACGGAGATCGAGCTGTTCGTTCAAATACTCGATAAACCCATGAATAAAATGATAAGGCTTTTGATTGGATTCATGAACCAAAGGATAGTGACATTCGACGACCCTTGCCTCGGGGTCACTCTCTTCGAGCGGCGTAAGGTATGGGTTGTGTTCCCACAAAGCCGGACAAGGCGTGCGAACATCCGTAACGAACCTGTTCGGGTAGCAACGATGCAAATCCCGCACTGCCGCCGTGAGCATTACAATATCGCCGGGAGAGAGAAAACTCTTCAGGATCAGTTTTTGTGGTTTCTGCATGCAGCCGGGGACAGAGTTCTCGGGGCGATTGCTAGGCTGGTGGTACATCAATCTTCCCAGACATGCTCTTCGCGAGATGTTCCCGAATCCATTCTTCGATGTTCGAATCCGGCGGCGGCATCGGTATAAACAAACTAAAGCTGCTTGAGGCCGCGGGTTGGTAAAACTCACGCCGGCGGGCGTAGGTGAATTCAATATCCTTGTAAAAGAATCCGTCCATGACCGGCTCGCCGAGAAATCCTTCCGATTCATAGAAATCTTCGAGCAGGTCACGCGCTCGAATCGCGCGCTGGATTTCCTGGAGGACTTCCTTTTCATCTCCGCTCGATTTTCCGTTTCGAATCGCGGAAAGAAGCGAGTAGAGTTGGTTGAGTCGATAATACACGGCCAGGAACTCGATTTTGCGTCGCGCGATCCGCTCGTCCGTTCCCACCGGCGGAGCTTCCCCGCCATCGCAGAGCGGGAACAACGCCGGATCAAAGTCGGTGGAAAGACGAGGATCGTTAATCGCTTTTGGATCAAACATACGATATATAACGCCACGCAAGGCTGCCCTCGTTCTGGATCGAATTCAATCTGAAACAGATTGTTCATGTAATACGTAATTCTTTTCGCGCTGCCGGGGCCGGAGACCCTTGACTTTGAGGGATGGCGCGCACCAAACTGTGACGCGTTCCTCGGTTTCCGTCTTCCCGCCGCGCCACCCCTCATCCCAGCAGGCCTCTGTCATTCATTCCCACTGAGACAGGCGCAGCGCCCCGGTTGCCGGGGACATTTTATCGAACCAAAAACATTTTCAAGAATCCCTCGTTCGCCAGATGTTCCATGAAGAGCCAATAACATCCAAATGGACCATCTGGACTGATGATGACGCCCGTTTCACCGTCCTGACTGGGTCCAGCGACTCGCCTTAAAAATCTTCCGCCCCCGAACACACTCACATCCTTCAGGATGAGTGAAAGATTCACTTTACACGGACCGTATAGCTCTCTGTGGTCATGTGGAGTCTGCGTTCAAATGCGCGGGCTATCTCATCTGATAGCCCAGGGAAACGCACCTGTTCCGCCGAATTTTTTGGCGGACGACTTTCCACGGACTGGGCGGGCTACCCGGTGTGTCCCTGCTCACGCCAATCCGCCGCCTGTCTGAGTGAGGTTTAAAATGCAGAGCTTGAAAGCTAAAACGCCCAGAGACGCCGGCAAGGATTGGCCTGTTTTCGACTTGGACCATCTCCACGTCTGCAGAACCCATAACCCTCAACCCAACTTGTTATGGCAGACCATAAAACAAATGAATCCACCACTGCCCCTCTGAATATCCAGAGCCTGTTAGCCATCGCCACGGTGGTCGGCGGCATCTTTCTTTTCTCACAAAATCTTTCAACCAGCCGCACCTCCGCGCCGCCGAGCGGCACAGACCAACCACTTGGTGACCAGCAATTGGAACGACGTTTGTGGGAAGATCCGCTCGCCAGCAAGAATTCGTCAGCGAGTCCTCAATCTTACGATACCTCAATTGACCATCTCTTATATGCGATCCGGGAGCACTCCGCGCAAACTCAACTTCTTCCAGTGCTCGTTCCGGGCGGCTCATTCAGTGAGGATCAAGAGAACCGTATTCGAAGCCGGTTCGCCATAATCAGCGCGCTCGGTCAATCCGGATACGTGCCTGAGGATGCCGAGCATATTGGTGAGGTACGCGTACCCTGGCCGTCCCGCGCACAAATCAAAGAGTGGAAGGCGCTTCCGAGAGAGTTTCTCTCCCTGAAATCCGACCCGACAGGATGTTCAGGGAGTTTGTGCGCGACAAATCCTTTTTGTTTCGGCGGCCCCGCCATCGGATACGATCTGACGCCGCTCGGGCGACAGCTTCGTTTTGCTTACGAGTGGTATCGTCCCAGACAATTTCACCCTGGCGGGACGGAGGACAGAATGAAACAAATCCTCGTGTTCTGGTTACCGGAAAACTCGTTCGAAGACGATCCGGTTAGTCGGCTCGTGCTCTTCCTTCGCCCCTTTGCTTCATCTCTTCAGGAATTGAATTATTCGCCGGCTTCGGTTTCCTTGATCGGACCCTGGCGTTCTTCAACGCTGAGAGAGATGGTTCAACCTGACGAGTTCTGTTCTGGCACATCCGGACGAAACGAGACACGTGAAGTGCTCCGCAAAATTGCGGTCTTTTCGGCAACAGCCAGCGCCATGGATGAAGTTCTCCTTCCACAGGATGAATCCGCTCACGCCAGAGAGTCGGTAAAAAAAGCCATAGAAGAGAAAGGCTTCCGTTCCTTTCACAACTTTTCCGCTACCGACGCCCAGCTCGCCGGAGAGATCACGGACGAACTCCGTCTCCGCGGTGCTGATCCGACTGACCCCAAGAACCACATCGTCCTCCTCTCTGACTGGGACACTTTTTACGGGCGCATGCTCACGTTAACCTATGCCGCCGAACTTGAGCACCGGCAGTCGCACATTTCTATCCGAGACTTCATTGCAGGTTTTCGTGCCGGCGAACGCTCCTTTCCGGCAAATTACCACTATTACTCGTATTTGCGCGGCATGGACGGCCTCGGGATCGAAGCATCGCCAGCGCCCGCTCAAAAATCTGAAACGAAGCGAAAGCCCTCCACCGTTGAAGACATCTTTCAATGGGTTCCAGAAGACAACAAAGCGGAGGGCGGAGCTCAGTTCGATTACCTCATTCGACTGGCGCATCGCCTCGCCGATCTTGAATACGAGCTGGGCAACGCAGGAGACGGCTCCATCAAGGCGATTGGTATCGCAGGCAGCGACGTCTATGACATTCTTCTCGTCTTGCAGGCCCTGCGTCCGCGTTTCCCCAATGCCCTCTTTTTCACCACCGACCTGGACGCGCGCTTTCTCAGTCCAAAGGAACGCGCCTGGACACAGAACCTCATCATTTCCAGCAGCTATGGTTTCGAGCTCCACCCGGACATCCAGCTAGGCGTTGCGCCATTTCGCGATAGCACCCAAACGGCTCAATATGCCGCGGCCATGGCCGCCTTGGGTAACAAGACTCTTCTCAGGACTCCGTTCATTCTTCCGCGTCGCTACGAAATCGGTCGTGAAACGGCGGTCAATCTAAGCACGAACGCATCTCAGCAGATCCATCCTCTTTCCGCCTGGGAGAGAAAGGGCCTTCGATCCGAAAGTGTCAAAAAACTTGTCGGCGGTGCGGTCGCGGCTCTTGCTTTGAGCTTTCTCCTTTTCTATTACCTTCCAGGCTTTCGTCGAATCTCATGGGATCGGAAGCAACACCAGGCTCAACTCGCCCTTTATGAGCTGCAGGACCTGGGCAGCGCCGATGGCGTTCGATTTCTGCTCCGGCGCCTTGCTCGCCTCGCTCAGACGGACCCCGTCGCGCGCTGGGTTTGGGATCTATTCCTCCGCGAAGCGGCCGCCATCTCGGCTCCAGCCTCGAAGGATTTCCTTCCCAGTCCTTCTTTTGAAGATTGGCTGCGTCTTTCTTACGAAGAGCAGCGCAAACTCGCCGATCTCTATAGCCCAGTCCCGGAGAGCTACCTCGAATCGATCGTAAATTGTTTCTTCCGTCTTCTTAACAAGATTATTCGCGGCGAACTCAATCCTCCAGAAGAGGTGCTCGCGAAGACCGTGTTCATTTCAGAGGAGGATAAGGAAAAGCTCAAACAGGTTCACCGCAACGACAATGCCGCCGGTCCTTACATTCCTGTTCCGGGGCTGCGTCAATTAAAGGAGCGCCGCGAAGTCATGGACAAAGCCCTGACCCTTCTGGCCGCGCCGCTCAATCAGCTTCCGAAGAGTTTAATCCCTGTGCTCGCACCTCTGGGCGCGCCGGACACCCCCGCCGCGGCGGATAGCATCAAAGCAGCCGAATGTGCCAGGAGATCAAGTTTAAGGCTATTCGAGCTGCGGCGTCTCTTCACTACTCTTTTCTGGGTGGTCCTCATCGCTGGCGGCGCCGCTTTCTTCATCCTATCAATCCAAGCCTCGAGAGATACGTTTCATCGCTCCACGGGCGAGCCGTTCAACCTCACAAACGGGATCAGCGCCTGGCCGACCGAATTCCTGCGCTTTATCGCATTGCTGCTTGCGGCGTTCTTTTTCAGCCGCTCCTACTATGTGCTCAAAACAACGCAATACGAGCTCACTCGCAAGTACCGCTTCACCCTCAGTCCTGTTCGTTTCCTTTGGTTTCGGGGGCCCGGGGCGGTATCAATCACGCCGCGTAATCATGAACTTCGTGCCGATGAGCTTTGGGCGCACTATCAGCAACACGCTTTTTTCCCGAATCGGATTTCCCGAGCTTCGATCGGCATTGTACTTTTTCTGGTTTTCGGTTCCGCGCTCATGACCGTTGCCGGTTATCCTTTGCGACCAATCCGTGGGGACTTCTTGCTCAAATGGGATGCGGTGATTCTTTGGACCTCCGTTATTGCCTTCCTCGCCGTGACATTCTGTACCATTCACTGTGCTACCCTCGCCCAATGGTTCGTCGAACACCTGAGCGAAGCGCCAACGCAATATCCGGACGCGGCGCGGGAACACTTCTCGCGCGAACGGGGAAACCTCCACCACACCTATATCGATGAATGGATCGACGTGCAGCTCATTGCCGACTTAACCGAAGCGGTCGGCCGCCTTATCTATGCTCCCTTCATTCTCTTTTCCATTCTTCTTCTGTCCCGCAACAGTTGGTGGGATAATTGGGGTTGGACCTATGGACTCGTTATAATCTTTATCGCGAACCTGGTCCTCGCCGCTGTTAGTGTCCTCGTCCTGCAACGCGGGGCGCGCAAAGCCAAAAGCGCCGCGGAAGCCACCCTGGAGGCCAAAGTAAAAAAACTCGAAGCCGTGACCGCCGCTTCCCCCGCCCATAACAACGCAACTCAAGCCGAGAAACTCCTGCAGGATATTCGGCACCTCAAGAGAGGTGCCTTCGTCCCTTTTTGGCAGAATCCGCTCGTCGCCGCCATTCTCGTTCCTTCCGGAGGTACTGTTCTTGTCGAGACGATTCTCCTTCTTTTGCATCGTTAGCGATTCATTGTCCCTCGTCGCTCGGCCCCCACGCTTGAAGAACTGGAGTGAAGAACCGAAAAGCAATTTGAGAAAAACCGAAATGCCTATGAGAAAGCGTCATATAATCGCAGGCTCAGTATATAAGGTGCGCTACTCGAGAATTGCCTCCTCCGTAAACACCACCTGCCGGACGACAGTGCGCTCGTCCGAAGTGAAGGCCACGTGAATGGTACCGTCGGAGGTTTGGATCGCGGTCGGATACGCAAAATCACCTTTGCCTTCCGCAAGGTTGCGCCGGCGCGGAAAAGTTTTTCCGTCATCGGTGGAAATCGCGACCGTCAGCGGGGTTCGATCATTAAAACTGTCGTTATAGACAAAAAGCAAATGGCCGTTCCGGAGCCGGATCAGGTCAACCGCCGCGTTCGGATTGGGAAATTTGGTTTCCACGCCTTCACTCCATGTCTTCCCGCGGTCACGGGATTCGGTGCGAACCACATAGCCGTCGTTGCGCGGTTCGTAATTTCCTCCGCGACGGCAGAACGCGAGCAGGCGGCCGTTGGAAAGTTGAACCACCGCGGGCTGCAGGTTGCCCACCCGTGAATGGACCCGATTCGATTCGCTCCACTGGTTGCTCTTCGGATCGAACCGGACAAAGAGCGAACTCGTATCCGGGGCAGTGAACTCGGGGTCGGCTCCCGTTTCATAATAAATCGGCAGCAGATAGGTTCCGTCGTCGAGGGTAATCGGACGGCTCCGAACCATCGTCCCTGCTTCCCACGTTATGACAAAGGGCTCGGACCAGGTTCGCGCCTCATCATGAGAGATCTTGGCCATGATCCGAGAAGTGGACCAGGTCGCGCCGGGACGCACGACGAAGAACAGCCAGGTCGTCGCGTCCGGCGCTTCCCAGACGACGGGATTACCCATGGAATAAAACGGATTCCGGGCGATTGCTTCCGGTTGCGACCATTTTTTCGCACCCTTCGCGAGCCGCGAGCCGAAAACTGACGTTTCAATCGCATATTCCCCCGCGCCGCCATAGTAGGCCAAATACAAATCGCCATTCTTCAACTCCGTAATGCATGAGGGATGTTTGTAACGGCCGGTGGGCGTTTCCGGGCCGAAGATTCTTTCGACTTTGATTTCACTGGCCGAGGTGCTCGCGACTACCAGAAGAAAAAAGATTGAATGAGCCGCCGAACGGCTGACCGGTGTCATGACTCGATCTTTCGGAGTCAAACGCCTTGAGATCAAGAAGATCTTGGCGTCCGCCCTTCTCCTCGCGCAGTCCGGAAAGTTTAGGATTGGTGGCACGCATACCATGATCTGCATGGGCAAGGGTGTGGCGAGATGAATTGATCGTTTCTTCCTCCAACCGTTTTGTTACCGTTCTCCCACGCATGGAATCCCAGCCGCTTTCGCGCCCGATGCGCTCGATGCGCCGACAGTTTGGTTTTCAGGAGGGTGGGCTTGTTCTCGTAGTCATCGTTTTGGGCGCCTTGCTCACGATTTTTGGAGGCAAAGTCCAGGTGCCCGTTTTCAAGGTGAACGGCCAGGGCGAACGGGAGCGCCTTTTTCGCGAACTGCCCGGCGGCGAGCGCGAGCCCGTCTTCGAAGAACGGAATAAATTCCTCAACCCGCAAAGCCTCGCGCAGCTGGCCAAGGACACGAGTTTCATCGCGATCATGGCGGTCGGCGCGACTATCGTCATCATTTCCGGCGGCATCGATCTCTCCGTTGGATCGGTTTACGCGCTGGCCTCCGTTGTTGCCGCTATGGTACTGCACGAGTTCGGTCCCGACGGTCCCCATAACACTGTATCTCCGTGGACGAGCGTGCCATTGGGTATCGTCGTTTGCGTGGGGACGGCGGCGGTCTGCGGTCTGCTCAACGGAGGGATGATCGTCGCCCTTCGAGTGCATCCGTTCATCATTACGCTCGGAACAATGGCGATCTATCGTGGCGTCGCGTTCGTCCTCACCAAAGGCCAATCCGTCGGCGGTTTTCCTGAATCTTTTCGCGCCCTGATCAAATACGGTTTTGGAACGGAGCTGAGCATCGTGCCGCTTGGCGTCATGGTTTTTGTGACCGCCCTCGGGACCATGTTTCTTTCGTTGATGGCGGCAGGTCGTCGCGTTTATGCCATCGGCGGAAACGAACTGGCCAGCCGCTACAGCGGAATCCGAGTCGAACGGGTGAAGCTGGGCGTTTATATCATTTCTGGAATTATGGCCGGCATCGCGGCGTTGCTTTCCATCGGGTATTACGGAGCGGCGACCTCGGGCGACGGCGAAGGCTATGAACTGAACGTCATTGCTGCTGCTGTCGTCGGCGGCGCCAGTCTTTCCGGCGGCAAAGGCTCGGCTCTGGGCGCGCTTCTGGGCGCGTTGATCATTCAAATGATCAGCACCGGAATCGTTATTCTGCGCATCGACCAGAATTACAGCCGGATCATCACCGGAGCCGTAGTGATTGTTGCGGTCGTCCTCGATCAGGTGAACAATTGGCTGGCGACCAAGCGCCTCACCGCGAAGGCGGGAAGGTAGGACAGGCGCCTCACCTGTCTTCAGTGGTCGCCCCCGCCCGCTGAAATCAATTCCAAGTGTAAATGAGCAGTGATCTGAATCCGAACTCGACAAGCGGACGAAAACCGTCCCCTCATGACGTTCCCCCGCGCACCATCGCCATCATCGTGGGCGTGATGGTGCTGGGACTCGCTTTCGGCATGCTCCTGGTCCTGCCCCATTACGGTCCGAGAAAACCGCGTCATGCGAGCGGTCTCGGCCACGTCGTGCCCCACTCGATGATCGGCGCCGAAACCAACGGGATGATGTGGATTCCGGGAGCGACCTTTTTGATGGGTTCGGAAGATGGCCGCGAGGATGAACGCCCTGTGCACGAAGTGACCGTTGGCCCAATCTGGATGGATAAAACGGAAGTCACGAACGAAGAGTTCAAGAAGTTCGTGGACGCCACCGGTTATCTCACGATTGCCGAGCGCAAGCCGGACGCAAAGGATTTTCCAGGCGCTGATCCCTCGAACCTTGTCCCCGGTGCCGTCGTCTTCCGCCCGCCCGCGGGCCCCGCTAACCTGAGCGAGTTTTATTCATGGTGGAAATATGTTCCGGGCGCGAACTGGCGTCACCCTGAGGGGCCAAACTCGAGCATTGCCGGCAAAGAGAAGTATCCCGTCGTGCAGGTGGCGTGGCTCGATGCCATGGCTTACGCCAAATGGGCTGGCCAGCGCCTGCCCACGGAAGCCGAATGGGAGCACGCCGCCCGCGGCGGACTAAGCCAACAGCCATATGTCTGGGGAAGCGAAAAGAATCCCGGCGGCAAACACATGGCCAACATCTGGCAGGGCGAATTCCCGGTTGAAAACACGGGCGCGGACGGATTCAAGTCGCTCGCGCCCGTGGGCAGTTTTCCACCCAATGGCTACGGGCTTTACGACATGTCCGGCAACGTCTGGGAATGGTGCGCGGACTGGTATCGCCCCGATTATTACCAGCATACTCCCAAACTCAATCCAAGGGGTCCAGATACCGGCGCAGACCCCGACGAACCGGACGTGCCAAAACGCGTCATTCGCGGAGGTTCCTTCATGTGCAGCGATAATTATTGTGTCGGTTACCGCCCCAGCGCGCGCATGAAGGGCGCTCCCGACACCGGCCTTTCCCACACCGGCTTCCGCTGCGTCAAAGACGCCTTCTAACCTCAATATCGTAGAAGACGGCGATGCTGGAGCCAGCAGCCAACGCGGTCTCGGATTGACCAGAGACCGCTGTCCGCACCCTTCG
>DASYTB010000241.1:0-8636 GCA_036002705.1 Verrucomicrobiia bacterium | reverse complement strand
AACGTTAGAAAAAAAGTTGCTCAAGCCGTTTTATTTTCCCCGTAAATGTGCTCTTTCAATGCCCGCCGCATGACTTCAACCGGCGCCGGAACGCCCGCCCAAATTTCAAGCGCTTTGGCGCCTTGATACAATAGCATACCGAGACCATTCGCGATCCGACAGCCGACGCCCGCCGCTTCCTTCAGGAAGGGAGTCTCCACCGGTTGGTAGATCATATCGTAAGCCGCTCCGCAGTTCTTGAAAGAAAACTGCGCTGGATCATAGGGCAGAGGATCGCTCGGTTTCAGGCCGAGGGATGTGGCGTTCAGCACAAGATCTACCCTGTTCGCCGGATAGCCGAGACGCACTTCGATGCCGGGAAACCGGGCCCGAATCTCCCTGCCGATTTGCTCCGCTTTGGCGAGCGTGCGATTCACCAGGTACAGTTCCCTCACGCAGTCACCAGCTAATCTGAGGATGGCAGCCCGCGCCGCGCCCCCGGCGCCGAGCACCAGAACAGTATCATGAACTTTCATGCCCAAATCCTCTCGAAGCGATCGGGTAATGCCAAAGGCGTCCGTGTTAAAGCCGCGGCTCCGAGTTTCTCGCACTTCTCCGGGATCACAAGATCGCAGGGGCGCCCAATCCCCGGACTGTGTTCGACCTTCGAAAAGCACAGTATTCACGGCGCCGTAAGTCTCCGCGGACGGGTCCAACTCATCCATCATGTCGATCGCGAGCAGTTTGTGCGGGACGGTCAAATTCAGCCCGATAAATTTCATTTGCCGCGCGCCCGCGATGGCCGCCCGCAAATCCGCGGGATCAACATCGAAGGCCAGGTACCGCCAATTCAGGCCCATCTCCGCCATAGCCGCATTGTGCATCGCCGGGGAAGCGGAGTGCTTCACCGGATGTCCATACACCGCGGCGTAACGGGTGGTTGCGGTGATCGGTTGTGGTTTTGGCGCCATCAACAGTGGCGAGACGATAAGTGCTGGGCGAGAGCAAGCAAGGGCCGATTTGCGTGGCGCTCAAAGCCTGCTTAACCATCGACAGATGGGCGTGAGACGTTTAACTTCGTCTCATGGCCATACCGGTCACAGAAGAAGCGCCGCCCTCCGTCCGATCTGAAGCCATCCCACCTTTGGAGAATGGGATGCATCTCGGCGCGACGGAGTTCCTCCGCCGTTATGAAGCGATGCCGGAGATCAAGAAAGCGGAGTTGATCGGGGGCATTGTCTATATGGGATCTCCTGTCCGAACGGATCAACACGGCGAGCCGGACGCCTTAATACACGGCTTTCTCTTCACCTATAGCGCCGGCTTGCGGAGCGTCCGCCATTCTGCCAATTCCACCGTGCGGTTGGGCGCTGACGATGTTCCTCAACCAGACGCCTTTCTTCGCATTCTGCCGGAATACGGCGGAAGATCTCGTTTGGACGAAAAGGGCTATATTCAAGGTCCGCCCGAACTGGTCGCGGAAATAGCGGCCAGCTCAGCAAATCTCGATGCGCGGCAGAAACGCGAGTCTTACCGCCGGTGCGAGATTCCGGAATATCTCCTCTGGCGCACAGAAGATCGGCAGATCAACTGGTGGTATCTGCACGAAGACGAGTACGTCCTCCTTCCGCAAGGCGATGGCGTTCTCCGCAGCCGGGTGTTTCCCGGGCTTTGGCTGGACGTACGAGCCGCGCTCAGCCGGGATGGGGCAGCGATGATCGCGAAGTTAAACGAGGGTATGCGGAGCGAGGAATATCTTCGTTTCGTCGAGCGGTTGCGGCAGAACAGTCGTTGACCACGCCCGCAGTGAATCCAATCACCTCCTACACGGCCAAGCTCACGCCGGAGCAAGCAAAGGCGTTGGAGTGGCACTTGCGCGAAAACCAGTTCGAGCCGCGTCAGGTTCCCTACGCACGATTCGCGGGAGCGAAGAGGGATGTGAACGTTGTTTTCTACGAGAGCGGCAAGCTGGTCGTGCAGGGCAAAGGAACACACGAGTTTGTGGAGTTCGTTCTTGAGCCGTTGATCCTCCAGGAGGCCAAGCTCGGCTATGAAACCACTCTCAATCCAGAGCTGCTCGACCCGCGGATTGGCGTGGATGAAAGCGGCAAAGGTGATTTTTTTGGGCCGCTCTGCATCGCCGGGGTTTACATCAATGCTGAAGTAATCGCGCAGTGGAAAACGGCGGGAGTTCGCGATTCGAAAGCGATTGGCAGTGATCGGAAAATCTCGGAAATCGCGAAGATCATTCGCGAGACCCCAGGGTGTGTCTATACCGTCGTGCCGATCGGTAACGAGGCTTACAATCGGCTTTACGCGAAAATGGGCAGCGTCAATACCATGCTCGCCTGGGGTCATGCGCGCGTGATTGAGAATCTGCTCGGGCAGGCTCCGCGAATGAAGCCGCCGCCGTTGCGCGCAATCAGTGATCAGTTCGCTCATACAAAAGAAGTCACGCAGAAGGCGTTGATGGCGCTGGGCCGCGATCTCGAACTGGTGCAACGACACAAAGCCGAAGCGGATCTGGCGGTCGCGGCCGCATCGATTCTCGCCCGCGATGAATTCGTCACGCGCCTGAATCGGTTAGGCAAAGACTATGGCGTGATCCTGCCGAAAGGCGCATCCCCGGCGGTCGAGAATGCCGGCCGGGAGTTTATCGAGAAACGTGGCGCGCAAAATCTGCCGAAAGTGGCGAAGATGCATTTCCGCACCGCGTTCCGCATCCAGGGCCTGCCTGAACCGGCGCGGTTCGATTGGAAGGGAGGCAAGAAGGGAGCGGCGAAGGCTTCGCAGAAACCGGGCTAATTTAGGTGCGCATTCCTCTTCGAACGAGACTCAATTCTTCGAGAGCTTTCCGCTGATCACGCGAAGGGTCAGATAAGGTTCTGTTTTTTTGGGGTGTTCGGCCAGGATTCCGATGATTCCCGCAGAGGTAAGCAAGGGCGGGTGCGGCGCGGTTACCACCATCGTAATATTCAGGGAGGGATGTTCATTGAGCATCAGAATCATTGGAATTTCATAAAGTGTTGTGTTCGCCGGTAATCCCCACGCTCGGGGCGCGGTGGAAGTGAGACGTTGCTTTTGCCAATCGAAGCCAATGCTGCGAATGCCGAGGTGAATTGCCAGAGAGAAAAGCGACGGACGATCGATCACGTTGCTCGCGATGTCGAAAAGGTCCTCGGTGTGTTGCACCACGTTGAAATAGGAGAGAAGGGCAGGATAGGAACCCGCGAGAGCGCGTTCCTCGGCAGACGTAAGCTTCCAATTCGTCGCCAATTCCTGGGATTTCTCGATCTCGGCCGGGGAAAAAGGCACAGTGCCATTTCGAAACGGACCATGAACAGTCGCCGCCTCCTGGATACGCACGGACGCGGCGGCGGCGCGATCAAGGCCGAGGCCAAGATATCCCTTGTCCAAATCGAAATGCGCGGTGTCATCATGAATTTTCTGCTCTCGGCCAGCCACCGGATCGGCGATGAACGGGCCAACCGTGCGCAGGGTCACCGGGGTGGGCGTCGAGGGAAATTCGAACTTATGGCCGAAGTTGTTATAGATCACCATGCCGCCCTGTCCGTTGGTCGAGGGAGCGGCGGTGACGTGGGTGTGGAGAAGCCATTGCCTTTGTTCTCCGCCCTTTTCGGTTAATGTGATCAACACCGTGACGGAGTCGCCCTCTTGAATGACGTCGTTCGCATTGAGGTCATCGATTTGTGTGCAGAGAATATCTTTGGTCTCGGCGGATCGCACGGTGGCCGCGAAAGGTCTGTTCGCGAGAATGCGCTCGGCGGCATTGGTGGAGAACTGAGCGGCGAGGGTTCCACGACAAAGCACAACGGTGGCGAGCAGGAGATACAGATAAAGCGCGCGCACGCCGGAGTGCTAGCGGAAACGCACGAGCGAGGCAATTCCCGGATTGCCTGAACAAAGTTCAGTTAGCCGCCAATCAATGATTAAGCACGAACTCCGGTGAGTTGAGCAAGGCCCACAACACATCTTCCGTGGCACTTTGCCGTGTTGCTTTGGGAGCGTTGAATGCGGCGATTGCAATGTCGATCTCTTCAGCTTTTGGGAAACGGCAGAGACTCGTGATATAGAGATCGGTCACGATTTCCTGCTCCGTTAATTTGCCTTCCGCGAGTGCCCGCACGCGTCCTTCCTTGCTGGAGAGCTTCGCCTGCAGCTCGCGCGCGTTCATCATGTGCAACGCTTGCACGACGCTGGAGCGGAAGTCCCGTTCACACGGGCAATCGCTGCTCGAATTCGGCCGTCCAAAGGCATCCATGAAGTGCGATCGCACCTTGTAACTCCAGGTTTGGATGGCGCGCGTTCCGGGCGGGCAGCCGTTGTAATCATCCTCCGTTGCGGCGATATCGTTCATCGCATCGAGCAGCACTTCGGCGGGCAGACGGCGGCGGTAGGAACGCGAGAAATTTTTTGTGTCGGCGAGGTTATAATCGTTTGGCAGCGAACTGAGTTGGTATAGATGCGATTCCATGATGGTCCGCATTACGTGCTTCAGATCGTAGCCGTGCTGAACGAAGTCGCGCGCGAGCGTGTCCAGAAGAGGTTCGTTGCTGGCGGGATTGGAAATGCGGAAGTCATCGACCGGCTCAACAATGCCTCGCCCGAAGAATACGCCCCAAACTCGATTCACTGCAGCCTTCGCGAAGAAGGGATTTTTTGGGTCGGTCATCCAATCTGCTAACGCGCGGCGTGGATCGACGCCCTCCGGCACCTTCGAAGTCTCGGCGTCGAGCGGACGTGGCTTCATGACCGCGTCAGTCACTGGGTGCCTGACAGCTCCGCCGGACGCGAAGTAGAAGCTCTCCCTGCCGGCGGAAATCGGCGGCGAAAGGCCGGCGCCTTTTTGCTTGATTGGCCCGAAATAGGCGGCGAGCGAGTAGAAATCTTCCTGGCTCCATTTTTCATTGGGATGATGATGGCATTTCGCACATTCGATGCGGACACCCAGAAACAACTCGCTGAACATCGTCGTTAACTCCGGCGGCTCCCGCCGGTCGCGATAGATCGTCATCGGGCCATCCGCGTGATTACTCCCTTCGCCGGTGATGATCTCCCGCACGAATTGGTCGTAAGGCTTGTTCGCCCGGAACGATTCGCGCACCCATTGATCGAGGAAATAGATGCTCTTCACACCGACCCGGTCCGGATTGGGGCGAATCAGATCCGTCCATTTGTTGGCCCAATAATCCGCGTAGGCGGGATGCTCCAGCAGGTGCTCGATCCAGCGACGCCGCTTGCCGGGATCGGGGTCGGCCAGAAAGCGGCGAACTTCCTCGGGCCGGGGCAGCGTGCCGATGGCGTCGAGCGAGGAGCGACGAATGAAATCGGAATCGGTGCAGCCATCAGAAGGATACAAACCGAGCCTGCGGAATTGCGCATAAGCGAGGCGGTCAATGTAGTTGTTCACCGGCAAGGCGGCGTAACGTTCTTCAGGCAGCAATTGCGTGGCCGGAACGGTGATGCGACTGGCATCTACGAAACCCATGAAGCGCGCCACGATGACGCCCTCTCCTTCAATATTTCCGATTTGAACGGCACCCATCGTGTCCACTTTGGCGATCTCTTTATCGTTCGAAACAAAATCAACCAGATGGGTCACGTCGCATTCTGACCCATCGGAATAGAATGCGCTGACTTTTAGTTGTTGCGTTGTATTCTTTTTGTAGCTGCCTTGCGAAGGTTCGACCTGGATGCGCGCAAGCGTCGGCTCATGCGGCTGCTGATAGACCATCCCGCCGCGAATCCAATCGAGCATGATCTTGTAAGTCTCCGAACCAGGTTCAAACCTCTGCCCTCCGCCGTGATCAATTGCCATTGTTGGTTTCAGCAAAACAAGACTCTCCTCGGGAGCGGCTGGGAAAATCCGGCGACCACGCGCCTCCTTCACGATCTCCGCGTAATCCGCTTTCGGATCAAAGCTGAAGACTGACAGCTTGAATCCATTCTGCCCCTCCGGCTTCGCATGGCATGATCCCGCCATGCAGCCAGCCTTCGCCATTTGGGGCAGAACATCGTGAACAAAGGAAGGAACCAAACGAGTTAGCTGAGACTTGGGTAGGACAGCCGCCTCGGCTGTCCCTTCCGGCGCCTCGCCGGACGTTATGAACTCCTGCAGGAGCTTCCCTTCGTAATCCACAAGGTAAACGATTCCATCCTGGCCGCCGGCTGCAATTCGCGACGCATCCTCCGAGATCGAAATCGCGTGGAGCGGCTCGGACCAACTGCCGAGTTGATGTTCTTGCGCGGTCTCCGAGCTTTGCTCCCCCGTGTGCCGCTTGAAATTCGTGAAGCGAATCAGCCGGCCCTCGTCATCCGCGGCCACAACTGTTTTTCCATCACCCGACCAGGCGACATTAATAAAATTGTGCTTCCGTCCTCCGATGGTCACGACGCTCTCGCGGCTTTTCACGTCCCAGATTTTCAACTGTTTGTCCGAACCGACGGTGACGAGTTCCGTGGCGTTGGTGTTAAAAGCCGCGCCCCAAATCGCCCCGAGATGCGCTTCAATCTGGCCGATCTCCTTTTGCGAAACTATTTCCCAGAGCTTGACGAGCTTATCTCCGCTCGCCGTCGCCAGCAGGCCGCCATCCGGGCTGATCGCAACGTCATAGAGCGTGTCGCTGTCCGTTTGCCAGGCGGAAATTTCCGCGCCAGTTTGAATCGAGAAAACTCGCACCCACCCATTTTCGGCCGTCTCGCCGTCCGCGGCGACGAGCGCGCCGCCATGCGGCGTGAAACGGAGACTATCGACCCGTCCGATCAAGTTGGTGGAAACGTTTCGTTTCAGTGAAAGCGTTTCGGCGTCCCACAGCGTCAATTCTCGAAAGGCGCCGCTGGCAAGCCATTTCCCATCTGGACTCCACGCGAGCGAGCGTACCACATCCGCATGCGCTTTTGTTTTGTGGAGAACCGGAAAATTAGTCGAAACCAGGTCGTAAACGATTAGTTCGTTGGCCCGCCCGACGGCCAGTCGTTTCGCATCCGGCGAAAGCGCCAGCGCCATGACCGGGTGATAGGAAGAAGCCATTGGTTCAAACTTCACGATACGGGGCGCGGATACTTTGGCCAGAGCTTCGACGTCCCAAGGAGCTCCGGCGGAAATCCAAGTGCGAAAAAGGGCGATCTGATTGGTCGAAAGCTGCTTCTTCGGGGGCATATGCGGATCGGAATCCGCCGCGAGGACTTTCACAAGCAAGCTCTCATCAATCTTGTCCTGTTGAAGCACCGGCCCGGAATCGCTTCCTTTGAGCAGAAGTTCCCGGCTGGTCATCTGCAATCCGCCTTTGTGCTTTTCGGGATTGTGGCACGAAAGACAGTTCGCATGCAGCAGCCGCATGGCATCCTTCGCCAAAACTTTCGTGGAGGCAGCCTGCTCCGCCGAATAGCCGGCGAGACACGCGATCCAAAGGAAGCAAATTAATTGGATCGGAAGCCCACAGATTATCCGCCGGGAGAACATTGCTGCCACGTTAAGCGTTCGTCGTCGAAACGACAAGATTGATCGAAACAGGACCCCAGTACTCCGACCGCACCGTTAAGCCGCCGAACCAGGATCGGCGCGCTCTTTCAGCGAGACCTCTATGGCACCAAACTAAGCTGCGGAACAGGAATCAGGATTGGACTGGATCTCAGCTTCGCTCAGGACATCGCTGCTGCTGGCGCCCGCCTTTGGACCCCGCTTGAGCCAGACCATGATGATGCTTATGTCGGCCGGCGAAACACCGGAGATTCTGGAAGCCTGCCCGAGAGTCTTCGGTCGAATTTGTTCGAGCTTAAGCCGGGCTTCTTTTCGGAGACTGGGAACTGTTTGGTAATCGAGCCAATCGGGAATCTGCTTCTCCTCCATCGTCTTGAACTTCGCGATGTCCTGCTCCTGGCGAACAATGTAACCGGCGTATTTAACCGTTATTTCGATCTGCTGCACGATATCCGTAGAAAGTGAGGAATTCGCGTTTGGAAGGTCTAAATAGCTTACTTCTGGCCTTTTTAGCATCTGCGTTAACGTTACAGTGTCCGAGCGAATATTATCCAACCGGATCAATTCTTCTTGGATCAACTTCTCCTTTAGAACGAACTTTCGGTAGTTACGCTCGGGAAGCAGTCCAATTTCATGTCCGATCCCGGACAGGCGCAAGTCGGCATTATCCTGCCGCAGAAGGAGGCGGTATTCAGCCCGCGAAGTAAACATCCGGTAAGGCTCGGACGTCCCCTTTGTGATGAGATCATCAATGAGAACGCCGATATAAGCTTGATCGCGGCGCAGAACGATTGGCTCCTTTTCCTGGATCCGGCGGGCGGCATTGACCCCGGCCATGAGCCCCTGGGCTCCCGCTTCCTCGTAACCGGAAGTGCCGTTGATTTGGCCTGCGCAGAAGAGATTTCGGCAGACTTTGGTTTCAAGCGATGGGTAAAGCTGAGTCGGGAAAGCAAAATCGTACTCAACTGCGTAAGCTGGGCGAAGGATTTCTGCGTTCTCGCACCCGGCAACCGTTCTGACCAGGTCGTGTTGGACATCAATCGGAAGGCAGGTCGAGAAACCGTTAACGTAGATTTCCTCGGTCGAAATGCCCTCCGGTTCAAGAAAAATTTGATGCCGGTCCTTGTCCGGGAACTTCACGATCTTATCTTCGATC
>DASYTB010000240.1:0-6901 GCA_036002705.1 Verrucomicrobiia bacterium | reverse complement strand
TTCCGCGCGTATCGATGTTCCAGAAAAGATCCGCCGAGGCTCGCACTTCGCGCGCGTCCCAAAATATGTCGGTGCCGAAACTGCGCTGGTAAATCGGCGGGCTGCTAATAAATATGTTCAGCTCCGGCCAGTACTGAAGTTTCAGTCCAAACAACTGCGCCCGAGCTGATTCCAATTCCACCGCGACCAGTTTCAATTGGACCTGCGCGATGCGGTTCGTGTCACTGAGCGGCAGCGGATTATCCTGATAATGCAGGTTAGGCAGGCCGTTGGTGGAAAAGACCCATTTCGCCTCGCGTGAACCGAGCACTTCCACCGCGTGGTCCTGGAAAGTCTTCACATCACGAGCCAGTGCCAGGTCGTGCGTTTCCACCTCCGTTTCCCGCATTTTGCCGCTGAAAGGGTCCACCCGCTCCATGGCCGTCGCGGTCGCCCGCTGCATCTGAGCGCGCGTTTGTTGGTCCTGCAACTCTTCTGCCGAAAAAAAGAGGCGGTAAAGCTCGATCGTCTGCTCGCACTGGGCCAGGTTGTAGGCTGCGGTAGCGCGTAAAAGATACAACTGCGCGGCATACAAACGCGCCCAGAAATTCGCGACCCCCGGCACGTTGAAAAAACTGTCGGCGCTGAAGGTCACGTCATTCACGGCGAAATGGTTGAAATCAACCAGCCGCTTCGAAATCCCGGCCCGGAGGTTGATCGTCGGAATGAGGTCTTTGTAAACCTGTTTCACGCCCTCCTGCGCATTGGTCACCTCCATCGACGCCTGCCTCAATTTAAGATTATGCGCGCGCATCAGCTCCAGCGCCGAGGGCCAATCGAGAACTTTCTCCGGCAGAACGAGCTGGTGCGTCAGGTTTGTCTGCCATTCGTCCCGCAGTTTGCCCATCTGCTCATTGACCCGCCGCGAAGGCGATCCACAACCCGCGGCAAGAAGGAGCATCGCGCAGCTAATCGTCAGGAGAAACCAACTGGAACCCACGTTTTCGATGGGAAACAGAATAGTTTTTTTTCGTAACACCATCTTGGTTATTGAAGAAGAACCTCTCACAAACTCCTGCCGATTTCGCGTGTCCAGAGCTCCCGCCCCGACCACCCGAGTCGGTTTTTCCCCGAAAGGATAGGCGGCACCTGAAAACCCGCTATCAGGCAATTCCCTGAACGTAAGGGTGGAAAATCACTAATATG
Organism: Verrucomicrobiia bacterium; assembly: GCA_036002705.1. Taxonomy (GTDB): domain Bacteria; phylum Verrucomicrobiota; class Verrucomicrobiia; order Limisphaerales; family SXQI01; genus DASVNK01. The sequence continues at coordinate 5,716 of DASYTB010000240.1, read as the reverse complement.
CACAGGGCACGCTTATGGCTCGCTTTCCGAACGGCAAAAGCAAATACAAACAGGAAGTGGAGTTAATAAGTGGTATTTGTTATTGGGCGGTTGGTCATTCGCACCCGCTGGCGTCGCGCCTGGGGGCGTCGCCGTCCGGCCAAAATCTTCTTGCGCCTCTCTACTTCGCCGACAAATTGTCACGAGGAGTTAATCTCTGCTTATGCAAGTAGCCGAAGAATTCGCGAGCGGTGCGCTGGATCATGCGCAGTCCCACTTTGTCCATACTGTCAACCTCAAGCTGGCGGCGATTGGGTGCGCCCCTGTGGATTGTCATAGCGATCAGGATTTTCAGGAAGTCGCCCGGGCGATTCTCCACCACCGCGAAGAGCCGCGTCCAGTGGTCGAAGCCCTGGCGCCGGTGGACGCGCGCATCCAGAAATATCTGGATCGCGTTCTCGGCGGCGGGACGGTTCAACTTCCGCGCCGCACCCTGGTGCTGGACCGGCCCGGCTTGGCGCGCGGTCTTTCCCTTCCCATTAACGGCGATGAATTCCAAAGTGGAATTCTTAATTCCTATCGCGTCCGGCAAGGCATTCTTCACAATCCGAAAAGCGATCGCCGCACTACGCAGGGCATTTTCCACGTCGCCGAAGACGGGCTGCCCATTCCCGACGATAAGCTGGCCGTGCCCACTGAGGTTTTCGGGAAGATGCTCAACCTGGCGTTTCTTCCGCCACGTGATCTGCTTCGCCTTCCTTTTACAGCCAGCGAACCGAGACCCGCCGAATGTCTGGTTTCGCTTTTGCTGCGGCCGATCGTCTCACCCAGCGTGCCCGGCTTTACGGCGTATAAAACAATGGAGATTCGCTTTTTCGCGCCGGGCAGCCTCGTGAGCAATTTGGATTTTGTCGAAAGCATCTTCGGCAACGGCGGCGATCCCCATGATGCGCGAAATGACGCCGCGCTCGATGTGTACCATTGGACCGGCCATACGGGCTGCGTCGTTCTCGCGCCGCATCTGGTGGGCGTGACCAAAGCCGAACTCGGTTTGCCACACTTCGACCACGCCACCGAGCGACAACGCCGCGACGGCATGTGCTGGCGCGAGAAAGGCGAACTCTATAACGGGGGCAATGCCTTCAAACTGACCTGCCGCGACGCGTCGGGCGTGATGGTCACCGTCATTGCGGACAACTATTTCGGTTATTGCAAGAAAGAGGTCAAAACGCAGATCAGCTTCGCGGCGAACCTATTTGGCAATTGCGAAGAAGAACACGCCGGCGGCGCTCTCGTTTACGCGAGTTATGATCTGGGCGAGGAATTCAGCGGGAATCTGCACGTCCGCAAGCTGGGCCACACCTTTCATGAAGTTTTGGAACTGTATTCCGCCACGCTCGATGTGCATCCCGAGGGCTACGCGACGGACAAGCATCATCCGGATATCATTTATGTTCCAGAAGATGTCCACTTCGACCTCAAGACCCAGCGCGTGAGCTGGCCAACCGAGAAAGGAACCAGCTCGATTCGCCTGCTCGCCGGGAAAACGTACGTCCGGCCCTCCGGGTACAAAATCCACATGGAGAAAATTCCCGCCACAAAAGTCTGGCGCCTGGTGGGAACGGTCGCGGAGGGCTTGCTTTGCCATAAGCCCTGCACCGTCTCAGGTGGAGGGAAATCCGAGATTTCCAAGCCAATCACCGACGCCATCATTCACGGACCGGTCTTCGTCGCCAATTTTCACAAGGATTTCGATGCGGTGGCCGCGCTGATCGACCGCGATTACTCAGACCGTTTCCGCGAAGAATTTCGCAGCGATAAGGACAGCCGTTCCGTTTTGAGCCCAAGGCGTTCCCTCGGCTCGGTGATCAAGCTGCTGACTCCTTCCGAAGCCGAATACACCAACGAATACAATGCCTGGCTGGAGGGCATTCCGCAGTACACCAAGGAGTTGGTCTTCGTGGTGAAGCGATTTTATCGGCCCGAGTGGGGTGATAACTGGCGCGAGCACTTCAGCGTCGATATCATCAATGGAATTCCCGGCAACGAACTGAAATTTCAAAATCGCAAGCTCGTCTCGCATAATCTACGGGTCGGTTTCGACAAGGACGGTTCCTGGCGCACATTCGGGTTGCGCAAGGATTATCACCCGACGGCCAAGATTTCCGTCGAGGACGATATTACCGCGTCGGTTGTGGTTCCACACTTCCTGCTGAAGAACCGCCACAAAGACGATTATTCCGCCAAGTTCGTCATCAATTGCGAAAGCCGACTGTTCCAGCGTCCGGACGATGCAATCCATCGCGGGTATGACAAGCAGACGGAGTCAGACTTTGCCCACGGAAACAACTTTTTCTCAAATTACCAGCCGATGACGCGCAAAGAGGCGCAGGCGCTCATCGAGGATGCGATTGGTTTCGATCAGTTCACCGAGCCAATGCAGCAATTGATCAAACAGGCTGCCCACGAAAAGCATCCAAAGTATTTCGTCAGCTCCGCGCACCCGCGCGTCGTCGAAGGCAAACCGTCGAAAAACCCGCGTTACCTCCAAATGCGCCCGGATCTTTTGCGTCCGCGCGACAAATACCTGTCGGAAATGGCGACGCGTTTCGTGCGGCGTATCTCCTTGAGCGAACCGTTGCTCACGCCGGTTGATGCGGTTGTTCCGGGCCGGCGCAATAATCCGCCCGATTCCGTGGGGCGCATCCGTCCGTTGGCGGTGTACAATCCGATCCATTTCATGGAACTGCCGGAACTCTTCATGGAGTACATCTCCTCGATGACCGGCAAATCACCTTCGACGACCGGCGCGGGTTCGGAAGGCGCCTTGACCAAGGGCCCCTTCAACGCGCTGCCAGCGATTTACGACCTGAACGCGGCGCTGGTTTCTTATCTGCTCACGGGCTACAGCGGGTTTGTCACCGCCGCCGGGTACGTCGGCCCGCACACTCGCGTAGATCATGATATCAGTCTGTTGGTCCCGGAGATTTGGGCGCACATGGACGAGGAAGAACGCGATCCCTACCACATGATCCGGAACGGATACCTGGCACGCTGCGAGGATTTCACGCACAAGGGCAAGCCGGTGCTGGCGAGCCGCCTCGGCTACCGAATTACCCATCAATTCGTCATTCACTACTTCGGCCGCGTCTTCAATCACCCCCATATCGTGCTCACGCCGGAAATGCTCCGACCGGAACTGCAGGACCCGGATATTTTTGCGGACGGCATGGATAACGTCGTCGGCACGCATCAGCGCGCGGCGCAGAGCTACTTCGACGATGGAACGATCGAGTTTGCCTGTCCGCCTTTGAAAGCTCTCCTGCACATCATGGCGTGCCGTTCCTTTGAAGGGAAGAGCTTGGCCGATCCTGAAATTCGGAAACTGTTTACCCGCGACACGCTTCTGAAAAGCGACTGGTATCACCAACGGCTCGAAGCCAAGCAGAAGGTGGACAGCGCCCTCTGGCAGCGTCACATCGATTCGCTCCAAAAATTTCTCATCTCACCGCACAGCGTGGATGAAGAATTTGTCCTCGCGATCAAAGACCGTTTGATGGACGCGCGCGCCCATCTTCACCGGGTCACCTCTGCAAGCTATGCGGAGCAGTTGCATGGCGCGATTGGAGCGGAACCAAGCCTCACGTAGGACATCGCATGGTAGGATGATCCAGTGCAGCGCTCTTGCATTCTTGTGCGCTCGTGGTAAGCACTTGCTGTGACTCACAATGCAGAACCAAGCTTGGTGCTGCTCATCCCCGCCTACAACGAAGAGGAGCGGATTGGGCCTGTTTTGCGCCGTTACGCGGAATATTTTCGAACGAATTATAAGGGCCGTTTTGAAATCGTCGTAGTTCTCAACGGTTGCCGCGATAACACGCTCGGCGTCGTGGAAGCGGCCACTGCGGATTTTCCCGAAATTCGCGCGTTGGAATACGTCAACCCCATTGGCAAAGGCGGCGCGCTTATCGAGGGCCTGAAGCTGGCGGGGAGAGCGGACCTGATCGGATATGTGGATGCTGACGGCGCGACTCCGCCGGAAGCATTCCTTGATTTGGTTCGGCACTGCAACGAAGTGGATTGCGCGATCGGTTCGCGGTGGCTACCGGGCGCCGTCATTCGGCAAACACAATCCCTGAAACGGCGAATTTTCAGCCGCTGCTTTCACGTGTTTGTCGAGGCGTTGTTCCTGATGCACATCAAAGATACCCAGTGCGGCGCCAAGGTGATGCGGCGAGAGGCGGCAGAATCGGTGCATTCCGCGCTTCGTATCGCTGATGTGGCCTTCGATATCAATCTCCTCTATTCCCTGAAGCGGAATGGTTTCACGATCCGCGAAATTCCTACGATCTGGACGGACCAAATCGGCTCAAAAATCAGCCTCAACAAAGGCGCTTTCGGAATTCTGCTCTCCGTGGTGCGGCTGCGCCTCATCTATTCGCCTTTTTATGGCCTGCTTCGTCCGCTCCGTCCGCTCGAAGGCTGGATTTACCACAAGCTCCGCGCGCCCCAACCGCTGCCTGGCCCGACCGTCCGCCGCGAGCGTAAAGCAAAGCAAGACGCAGGTAAAAACACGGAGAAAAGGGAAGAAACCAAAGAGACTTCCGAAAAAGTTTAATTCGGTGATCCGCTTGAAACGTTGAAAGGCGCCAACGGCCCTCGCAGTTCCAGCACTCCCCCGTCGCGCGCCAGTTCATTCAACGCGTTAGTTTCTGACTCAGTAAAAAGCAAGCCGCCGGCCGAGCGGCAGCGTTCGCGCCACGCGGCCGCCTTCGCCCCTGGCAGGCGTGCGCCTTCATTGCCTGCGAGAATATCTTCGAGCACGAGCTGGACATTCTGTTCCATGCCGCAGCCGCCGACATACTCCCCGGAAGAAAGCGCTTCCGGATGAATGGCCATAAAGTGAAAACAGGAGGAGTTCTTCTCGCCATACGCGGCGGGGTGGCCGCGAAGCTTCGGCAGGTATCCGCCGATCATCGCCGCGAAAATCTCATCGATTAGACCCAAACCATAACCCTTATGCCCGCCGAAAGGCAAAAGGCCGGCCGCTTGCTTCGGATCGGTGGTTATCGCCCCGGCCGAATCAACAGCGACATTGTCCGGCAATGGCCGCCCTTCACGGGCCAATTGCTGGACGCGGCCCATCGAGACAGCCGAAGTTGCCCAGTCCACGAGAATGGGAAAGCCAATAGCCTTTTGTGTGGGAAAAGCCCAGCTATGTGGATTGGTGCCCAGTGCCGGGATTTTCCCGCCGTAGGGAACGACTTCGGCGAGCGCCGAGGTGCAATTCGTATAGCCGATAAAGCCATGATCCGCGGCGTCCAGGACGTAGGCGCCGCCCCAGAGATAATGAAACGCGTTATCGATGCTGACGATGCCCACGCCATATTCCGCCGCCAGCTTGATGCAGGTGGCCATGGCTTCGTACGCGACGGGTGGCCCAAGCTTTTTGTTCGCATTCCAAACCTGGCTCGCGGGAAACCGCGACTTCAGTTTCGTGACCGGCGCTCCGGGAATGCAACCGCCAACCTTTGATCCGAAAAGATCATCGAGATGGAAGGCTTTGATCGCGTTGTGTGTCCTGATGCCGTTGCGCGCCGCGCTTTCACACAATCGAACCGCGCCCTCTGTTTCCTGGGCTTCAAAGCCGCGTTTCAAGTAACAGGCGCGCACAACTTCATTGTGCCATTCGGATGAAACGATAAACCAGCTCTCAGTGCTCATGTGCGCTCACGGG
>DASYTB010000239.1:0-3110 GCA_036002705.1 Verrucomicrobiia bacterium | reverse complement strand
TGACCCGCGAGCGCATCCGCCAGATCCAGGAGATCGCGCTGAAGAAGCTGCGGAAGAAGATCGAAAAGCTTGAGCAGCAACAAAAGGCTGCCTAAGCCGCAGTTAAGCAAAGATTCAGAAAGGCGCACTTCGGTGCGCCTTTTTTGCGCCCGCCCCGAGGTGGATTCTCCCGCAAAGAGTCAAAGAAAACCCGAAAGCTCCGCGTGTCGAGATGTGCCCCTGTGAACGTCCAGGATCAACAGCACGTTCTTGCCCTGCCGGAGCTTGGTCAAGACTTCCGATTTCAGGGTGCCATAACTATTTTCTTAACCAGTGGCGTGTTCGAGAAAGTTTCCAGATGGGACGCGCGCGATGAAATTTGCATCATTGACAGCGATTTTCGAGCCTGTTTAGTGTCCGGCATGATTCCCCGCGGAAGAACGATTCGGGGCGGGCGTGCCTTTACGCTGATCGAACTGCTGGTGGTGATCGCGATCATCGCGATTCTTGCCTCGCTTTTGCTGCCCGCCCTGGCGAAAGCAAAGGAGAAGGGAAAAGCGACCTCGTGCCTCAACAGCTTAAGACAAATGGCCATCGCGCAACAATTGTACATAGGAGATAACGATGCGCGGTTCAGTTTCACCTTCCAGGTGCGTGGAAATAATGATTTTCGCAAGGCGTGGTTCAATTTTTTACAGCCCTACCAGCAAACGACAAACCTGCTCCTTTGCCCCTCCAAAACCAAAAAATTCAAGGAGCTGGTGGCGCTTTACCCGAGCGACCTGCAGGACAAGGCCGTTTCGAATTACGCGATGAATTTCAGTCTCGGCGGCTGTGATTGGCCCAATGTCTGGGACGTCAAGACCTGGGGTCCCCGGCGGGATGGCACTCTAAAAAATCCCGCCGCAACCGCTCTCATGACGGACAGCGGAACGCAGCCCGTGAACACCAAGGATCCGGATAAATGTGTGACGCCATCGTCGCCGGAAAAGGCTGGGGCGTGGATTGTGCATGACCCAGCCAAGGACGATCCGTGCACCGGATGTGTGACCTCCCCAAACGACCCGAACTGGGGCGGGCCGCACCTTCGGCATAGTCAGCGGAGCAACGTGGCCTTTGCGGATACGCATATCGAAGGTCTGAAGAGCCGGGTTTGGTTTTACGCGGGAAGTCCCTGGCTCAAACCGGACCTCGGCGGCGGCGCGCAGTAACTGAGAAAGAGACTAAGCTGGCGCCCGGCTAACGAGCGTTTGCCGCCAGCAGGTAAAACGATTTTGCGAACTGACATTTCGTCATTATTCCGAGGCGGCCTCAATAATAATCGGAGAGCGAGCTTGGATTGCCCAGCGCCGAGCTCGACGCCTGAGGGGGTTTCCCAAGGAAGAAAAGCCGAAGAATCGATGTGAATCGGGTTTGTTAGCCTTAACATACCTCGTAATGCCTTTTTAATTTATCAAAAGACAACGCGGAATTCGACGCCCAAAAGGCCAAACAGAGCCAGGGAAAGATCAGAATCGAAGGGGGCTTATTAACGGGCCGGCAGGCGACGCAGTTACGACAACTGCGCCTGAGCTGTCTCTTTTCGCCGCAGTTCCGTTGGATAATTACGCTCGCGCCAGGCGTCGATCCCGCCGAGCAAGGGCCGAACGCGCCCGATGCCATGACGATGCAGCAATAAAGCCGTTCGCGCGCTGGTCACTTCATTCGGGCAGGAGCAATAAAGAACGATGTCGCGGTCGCGCGGAATTTCGCGATGCCGATGCCGAACCTCTTCCATGGTCATATGCAGCGCCCCGCGGATCAGCGACGGATCTCGCTCCACTTCGACGAGTGATCTTAGGTCGAGGATGACCGGATTTTCGCCTGCCGCCAGCTTTTGATACAGCTCGTCCACTGTAATTCGAGCCATTCTCAATGCCTTGAACAGCCGCCGCCGTTGGAAATACTTGTAGGCAATATAAATCGTCGCGAGCCCAGCGACCACGGCCAAAGCGCTGCGACCGAGGCCCGCGAACGCTCCAATAATCTGTTCCACTTGATTGCTGAACAGAACCCCCAGGAGGATGAAGCCTCCCGCGTGCAGAAACGAACCCAATCCGTCGAAAAAAAAGAAGCGGGGTGCGCTCACGCCGGAACTGCCCGCGAGTGGCGGAGCAAGCGTGCCTAATCCGGGAATGAACTTGGCGACGATAACGCCGCGCATGCCGTAGCGCGTAAAAATATCCTGAGTCCGCCGGACACATGAATCGGGCTCCAACGAAATCCGGCAGAGCAGATTCAACACTCGGTTGCCGCCGTAACGTCCCAAATAGAACCAGATCAGGTCGGCCAGCGCGGAACCGGCGGTCGCGGCGCTTATCGCCACACCCAGGTTTATCTTCCCGGTCGCGCTCAGCGCGCCTGCCGCCAATAACAATGGTGCAGCCGGCAGCGGAACACCAACCTGCTCGATAAATGCCGCGGTCAAGAGCACCGCGGCACCGTGTCGAATCAGAAAATCAAAACTTTCGTTCATTCCTTCCTTTGATTTTACCTTGCGAAGCCGTTTCTGTAACTGGCATGCGTCCTTTTTTCCCGGAATGCCGATGGCTAAGCCAGTTCAGTGAAGTTATCGGCAAAGCAGGACCAACCAGGTGACCAGGGAAACGATGGGAACCAGCAGGAGCGTCGTCAGGCCGACAACACGGGTAAGGAAATGACCTTGGATATGTTTCGCTTCAAAACCGGGATGTGTTTTTGCGCAAGCTCGCAAATCACGCATGGCGTAAACGCCGGCCAGAATGCCCAACCAGAGCAAAATAATAACCGCGATCGAGGTGAGCGGAATCAATTTCATCAACAAAGCTTGATCGTGGGCAAACTTCTGGTTGCGAAACGCCGCCGGGCCGTTCAGAAGAATTGCATAACCTGTTAAAAGGAACGCCTGCGAACTTACAACCCAGGAAACTCGTTGGTTCAGCAGATCATGTTCAACCCGCCTGCGAGCCGCGAAGTGTATAATTAGAACTTAAACGTGATCCATGCCGAAAAAATATTAGCGTCTATACCGTCGCCGCCTGAACCAACCTCTTTTTGCCGCCGCCGCTTTATTTCGAGAATACCGGCGACATGTGTCAGGACTTTAAATCGCT
>DASYTB010000238.1:0-7126 GCA_036002705.1 Verrucomicrobiia bacterium | reverse complement strand
CGGTCCGGGAGCAGGCGCTGACTTCGAGTTCAGGGGCGCAGGATTTTGGCGGGCTGTTTATTGGTTTCAGTTTTTTTCTGATCGCGGCGGCGGTGCTCCTGACCTCTCTCCTTTTCAAGTTCGCGCTTGAGCAACGTGGAGTCGAGATCGGGACGCTGCTCGCGATCGGCTTTGTTCCGAAGAAAGTCCGGCGTCTGCTCTTGCTCGAAGGGCTCGGTCTGGCGGTGGTGGGCGGAATAATTGGCGTCGGGGCGGCGGTGCTTTACGCGCGAGCGATGCTCTATGGGCTTTCGACGATCTGGAGCGGCGCGGTCGCCGGAGCGGACCTCGCTTACCACGGGACACTTCCAACGATGGCAATTGGGTTCGCCTCGGGAGTGATCATTGCCGTGGCCACGATTTGGTGGGCCTTGCGGCGCGAAACGAAACGAACCGCGCGCGAGATGCTGGCCGAAGGATTTCAGGAGGAAGGCGAAAACGCGAGAAGGCAAAGACCATCCAAAAAATCGGCCATTGCCGGATTCATTGCGGGCGCGTTGGGGCTCGCGACAGCGGGATGGGGTCTCTTCGCCGGGGAGGAAGCTACGGCTGATACTTTCTTTTCGGCGGGAGCGCTTGTGCTGATCGGCGGGTTGCTGCTTTCCTCGGCGTTTATTCGCCGGTTGCAATTTAGCTCCGCCACTGAACATCTCTCTCTCTTCGGGATGGGGGTGCGGAGCATCGCGCGGCGGCGCCAACGGAGCCGCGCCGCGATTGGGCTGCTCGCGTGCGGGGCTTTTCTCATCGCTTCGATTGGAGCGTTTCATTTGGACGCGGCCAAAGAAACCGAGGCGCGCGGGTCCGGGGCGGGCGGCTTCGCGCTGATTGGAGACTCTTCGCTGCCGATCGTGCAGAATCTCAACGCGAAAGCGGGTCGCGATTTTTACGGGTTGAGCGAGGGCGATGTGCAAGGGGTAAGCTTTGTTCCGTTTCGAGTGTTGCAGGGCGAAGATGCGAGCTGCCTCAATCTGAACCGCGCGCTCAAGCCGCGTCTCCTCGGAGTAAATCCCAGCCTGTTGGGCGAGCGGCACGCGTTCACCTTCAGCAAAGTGATCAAGGAGGCTTCGCCGAAAGATGGATGGGACCTTTTGAACCAGGATTTTGGCGCAAACGTTGTTCCAGCGATTGGCGACGAGGCGTCGATTCAGTGGGCGCTGGGAAAGAGCATCGGCGATACGTTGACGTACCTCGACGCGAGCGGGCGCGAGTTCCAGGTGAAAATTGTCGGGGCGCTGGCCAATTCGATTTTGCAAGGGAGCCTGGTTATTTCCGAAGAGCAGTTTGTTAAAAGATTTCCGACCGAGGCCGGATATCGAATGTTCCTGGTTGACGCGCCGTCCAACCGCGCGGACGCAATCTCGGCAACGTTGATGAAAGCGATGCAGGATGCCGGATTTGAGGCGACCAGCGCGAGGGAACGACTGGCCGCGTTCAACGCCGTGCAAAATACATATCTGGGAACATTTCAAATGCTGGGCGGGTTGGGATTGCTCCTCGGCACTTTTGGGCTCGGAGTGATTCTTTTGCGGAACGTATTCGAGCGGCGCGGCGAACTGGCTTTGCTTCTCGCCGTGGGCTTTAGACGGCGCGCGCTTCGACGGCTTATTCTGAGCGAGCACGCGGCGCTGCTGCTACTCGGTTTGCTGGTCGGCGTGATGGCTGCCGTGGTCGCCGTCCTGCCATCGATGGTGAAACCGGGCGCTCGCCTGCCCTACGGGCAACTTGTTTTCACACTCGGCGCGGTTTTTCTGTGCGGTTTGATTTGGACGACCGTGGCCGCGGTCCGTGCGCTGCGCGCCCCATTGCTCCAATCCTTGCGAAATGAATAATATGAGGTTTTTCTCCCTGGCACTGTTGTTGTTTTGCGCGGCGTTTCAAATCAACGCCCAAACTAAATACGAGAATAATTTCGAGAAGGAAAAAGTCGGTTCCGTGCCAGACGATTTTCTCGTGCTGGACGGGTCATTTAGCGTCAAGGAAGAGAACGGGAACAAGTTCCTCGAACTGGCGGGCACACCGCTTGATTCATTTGGCATCCTGTTTGGGCCGAACGAGAAGGAGAATGTCGCGGTGTCGGCGCGGATTTTTGGGACCACCAAAGGACGCCGCTACCCGGTTTTCGAAGTCGGCTTGAACGGCGCCGGTGGATACAAGCTGCGAGTCAGCCCGGCAAAAAAACAATTGGAGCTTTACCGCGGGGACGCGTTGAAGGCCGGCGTGCCGTTTGAGTGGCAATCCGCGAAATGGACCTTCCTCAGGCTTCGGTTGGTGAACAATGGCGACAAAGACTGGAAGATCGAGGGCGAAGCGTGGCAGGATGGCGGAAAAGATCCTGAAAAGCCAAACATTGTCTTCCGCGATTCCGAAGCGCCGCCGACTGGGCGTTCCAGTGTCGGCGGGATGCCCTACTCGGGAACGCCGATTCGTTTCGATGATTTGCAGGTGTCGGCGACGAGCATCCGGTAGCGGAGGTCCGCAAAAGCGGAATTTGTTTTCCGAGCCGCGACCGTGAGGGAGCGATTTTGTCTCCAGCATCCAGCACGTTCCCTAAACCCTTTCGGCTCAAGTTGACCGATTACCTCAAAAGCACTGTTCAGCCTACCCTTTTGCCGTTCGGTTTGTTATGTTCCGCGCCTTTGGACAAGGACCAGATGAGCGAAAAGATCACCCAGGTGGATACAACAGGCGGTTCGCCGAGCGCGCCGAGGGACTTTATCCGCGAAATCATTGACGAGGATTTGAACCAGGGAAAAAACGGAGGCCGAGTGATCACTCGGTTTCCGCCGGAACCGAACGGTTACCTTCACATTGGCCATGCCAAGTCGATCTGCCTGAATTTCGGGATTGCCGCCGAATACCCGAACGCGCGTTGCAACTTGCGGTTCGATGATACGAACCCCACGCGTGAGGATGTGGAGTATGTCGACTCGATTCAGGAGGATGTGCGCTGGCTGGGGTTCGATTGGGGCGCGCACATGTACTACGCCTCTGATTATTTTGAGCAGGTTTATGATTGGGCGGTGAAGCTGATCCGGATGGGGAAAGCTTTTGTTTGCGACCTAAGCTTCGACGAAATCCAAAAATATCGCGGCGCGCCGAATGTTCCTGGCAAGGAGAGCCCCTACCGAAACCGCTCCGTGGAAGAGAATCTGGATTTGTTCACGCGCATGCGCTCCGGCGACTTCGAGGAAGGCTCGCGGGTTCTCCGGGCGAAGATTGACATGGCTTCGCCGAACATTCATCTGCGCGACCCGCTCCTTTATCGCATTCGCAAGGTGGCGCACCATCGCACGGGCGATCAATGGTGCATTTATCCGCTCTACGATTTCACGCATTGCCTCTCGGACATGACTGAGGGAATCACGCACTCGATTTGCACGCTCGAGTTTGAAGTTCATCGCCCGCTTTACGATTGGTGCCTCGGCACGCTCCAAACGCCGTGCCATCCGCAACAGATCGAATTCGCGCGTCTGAACCTTAGTTACACGGTGATGAGCAAGCGCAAGCTCCTTCAGCTCGTGCAGGAAAAGCTCGTCACCGGGTGGGACGATCCGCGGATGCCGACGATCGCCGGATTTCGGCGGCGGGGCTACACGCCCGAATCGATTCGAAATTTCTGCAAGACCATCGGCGTGACAAAATTCAACGGGATCACGGATTTCGCGGTCCTGGAGCACAGTATTCGCGAGCATCTCAATCGCGTCGCCGAGCGGCGCATGGCGGTGCTGAATCCGCTGAAAGTTGTGCTCACGAATTATCCCGCGGATCAGGTGGAGGAACTCGAAGCGGTGAACAATCCCGAAGACCCGAACGCGGGAACGCGGAAAGTGCCGTTTTCACGCGAGATTTATATCGAACAGGATGACTTCATGGAAAATCCGCAGAAGAAGTTTTTCCGGCTTTCGCCGGGCAACGAAGTCCGGCTGCGATACGCGTATATCATCAGGTGCGAGAAGGTCGTGAAGAATGAGCAGGGTGAAATCGTGGAGCTTCATTGCACGATCGATCCGGGTTCGAAAGCGGGCGGACCGACCGCGGGCCGCAAGATTAAAGGGACGATTCACTGGGTTTCAGCCCAGCACGCGATCAACGCCGAAGTGCGGCTTTATGACCGGCTGTTTACCGTCGAACAACCGGATGCGGATGCACAGGGCCGCGACTTCAAGAGCTTTCTTAATCCGTCCTCGCTGCGAGTGCTCAACAACGCCAAATTGGAACCTGCTCTCTTTCAGGCGACGCCCGGGGCGCGGTTTCAGTTTGAACGGTTGGGTTACTTTTTTGTGGACCCAAAAGATTCCGCGCCAGGACGGCCGGTCTTCAACCGAACCGTCACACTGAAGGACACTTGGGCGAAAGTTTGAAGCGAAGCAATAAGTTATCGAAAGATGCTCGGGCCGGGCCGTTGGGCGAGGTAAATCAGCGCGCCCACGATGGCGGCAATAAAAAAGCCGACAATCAGGGCCCAGCGAAAATATAATTGTCGCTGGCGCCGATTGGAACGGCCCATCCCCGGTAATAGGTAGTACCGGTGCGCGTCAGGGTTTTTCGGTTTTAAAAGGCCAAACACGTTACGGAGCTATTTGGCGGCAAACCGGGAAAATCCGCAATGCCGATCAATTGATTTGCCAGTTGCCTATTTCCCGATTCGCCAGAGATGTGACTCGGTGCGGATGAAAATGCAATTATCGAGGATGGCCGGTGAAGCCAGGGATCTCTCGCCGAGATCATTCTTCGCCAGAAGCTCATACTTCGTTCCGGCTTTCATCACGTAACCAACGCCGCTTTCGTTTTGAAAATAAATCCTGCCCTCCGCCGCGACGGGCGAAGCGGAAAAGCCGCCGCCGAGCCGTTCGCTCCAATGCATTTTTCCGGTCCCGGCATCGAAACAGGAGGCAATCCCGCCGTCGGAGACAAGGTAGAGTTTATCGCCGATGACCAGCGGTGATGGCGTAGTTGGCGCTCCTTTCGTGGCAGTCCAGGCAACATGCGTATCCGTGGCATCGCCTTGCGCGCCTTTGGGGTTGATCGCATAAATGACGGGGCGGTCAAAGCCGGAGCTGAGGAAAAGCAGCCCGCCCGCATAAACCGGCCGTGGAACGACCGAGTATCCTTCGCCATAGCGCACGCGCCAAAGTTCGCGCCCGTCCGCAGGGTTGTATGCGCCGACGAACCCGCTGGCGGGACTGATCAACTCGCGCCCGGCATCCACTTCAATCAAGAGCGGCGTGCAAAAAGAGAATTGGCTGCGGGCGGGAGTATTGCGCGGCGTCTTCCAGCGGATGGCGCCGGTGTTCGCATCAAGCGCGGCGAGGAAAGGATTCGAAACGCCGTCACAACCGAAAATCAGGAGGTCGCCGACGAGCGTGGGTGAGCCGCCGTTGCCGTGCACCGGTGAATATTTAATATCAGTTTGCTTCCAAAGCACCTTCCCTGAAAGGTCGAGCGCGGCCGTTCCCATATGGCCGAAATGGACATAGACCCGCCCCGCCCGAACGATCGGTGTGGGGCTGGCCAGGCTGTTCTTGCTGTGGATCTTCTTCGCTTCCGCGGTCGCCGGACGAAAGAGTTCCACGTCCCAAACCGATCGGCCGTCCAAAGAATCGAGACAGAGCGCATGGAGGGAAATGGCGTCTCCAGTCTGGGTGGAGGTTGTGAGATAAATTTTTCCGGCGGAAATCACAGGCGAGGACCAACCGTTGGCGAGATCGACTTTCCAGGCAATATTGCTCTCGGCGGACCAATGGACGGGCGCGTTTGTCGCCGGCGAGATTCCTTGTCCGGTTGGGCCGCGAAATTCCGGCCACTCGAGCGCTGCGGCTGCGGAGCCGAGTCCGAGGAGCGCGCTCGCACCCAACAGGCCGAAAGTGGATGCAATGGAGCGCGACATTATTCCTGAAATCCCATTTAGTTTTATTTGAATCGTATCATCCTCTCTTTGGTTTCGAGCAGCTCAAGAATTGCTTCCGTGAGGCGTCTCTTCAAGTGCGAAAGCTCATTATCGCCGCCAAAAGGCCGCGGTGAAGGCGAGGGCTAGCAGCACGGCAATGATCAGCCAGAGAATGGGGGGCCTTCGCTTTGGCTTGGTCTCGCCAAACTCCTCTTTGACAAATTCATCGTAATCGAACGAGTCATCCGGGATGCCTAGAGAATCGTATTTCGCCTTGTCGGACCACCCGGTTTTCTCATCCGCGCCGCATTCGGGGCAAACTCGCGCTCTCTCGGGGACTTCAGCGCCGCAGTTCGGACAAATCTCCGGTGACATTTCGAAAATCTGCTTCAGAAACGTGCGGCTGGTCAAATGCCGTCACAAACCCAGGGATGGGAGGGTCTTGTCTCGATTCGGCGTTTCGGTATGTTCGGTTCGTGACGTGGAATGGCGTTCGAGATGAGCTTTTGCAGAAGGTTTGGGATGGCGCGCGCCTTTCTCAGAACGAGGTGCTGGAGCTTTATGCGTTGCCGCTCGAGGAGTTGGGCACGCTGGCGCAGCGACGGCGTGAGTTGAAGAAAGCCGAGGCGTACGGTGGGCGCGGAAATGAGATCGTCACTTATATCGTCGATCGGAACGTCAATTACACCAACGTTTGCAATGTCTATTGCAAGTTCTGCGCGTTTTACCGGACGGAACGCGATGCGGATGCTTATGTGATTTCGTTCGAGGAGATGGATCGCAAGATCGAGGAAACGGTCGCGCTCGGCGGAACGCAAATTCTAATGCAGGGCGGCCACCATCCGAAACTCTCGATGCAGTGGTATTTGGATCTGCTCGCCCATATCAAATCGAGATTTCCCCAGGTGAACATCCACGGGTTCAGTCCGAGCGAATTCGTTCATTTTCGCGATACATTTGAGTTGCCACTGGAAGAGATCATTTCGAAGTTTCGGGCAGCCGGGCTTGGTTCGATTCCCGGCGGAGGTGGCGAGATATTGGTGGATCGAGTGCGGCAACGAGTTTCGCCCTTAAAGGCGATGAGCGATGAATGGCTGGAGGTCATGGATGTGGCTCATCGGCTCGGACTGAATTCGAGTGCGACGATGATGTTCGGGCATGTCGAAACCATCGAGGACCGGATCGAACACCTTGATCGCC
>DASYTB010000237.1:0-3559 GCA_036002705.1 Verrucomicrobiia bacterium | reverse complement strand
CGGAACCGTACGTCCGGTGGTGTGGGAGGACGGTGAGGTTGTAACCCTCACCTCCTACCCGATTCACCATCGGAAGAAACGATACGGATCATCCCATTCCTCGGGTTGGTCCACATACAGCCCTTTAAGCCAGCGTTTCTCGTCTGCGGAGCTTGGAGCGGAGTGGAATCGTGTGAGAACAGGCGTGGTGCTGGCCGCGCCCAAATTGGCAAGCAATCGAGAGAGGGCAAAGATCACCCGGCGATAGGTCCTCTTGATATTCTCATGCTCCAGATCGTCGAACCTCCAAGGGGCCATCTGAAAAAACGCGACATTCGCGTTCGCTGCTCGCGCGAGAACACCGTCTCCTAGCACTTCCGCTCCACCCGTGATCAGGTCGAAACTCTCCGGATCACGGTTGTGCAAGTCTGCCGGCGCGATCCCCTGGAAGAGAGAAGCCATGCGCGGCGCATCAAAAAAAGCGGAGATGTGCTCTTGTCGTTTGGTGGTGATTTGAAAGGGGAGCAAAGCATTGACTTCTTTTCCCGCGAGGCCAATCGATAAAAGATGGCCGCCCGCATCCAGCCAGCGACCGATCTCCTCTTTGCGCGCGACGAGGAAAGGTTGACTCTCTGGTCCGATGACGAGAATCCGATCCGCGGAAAGTTTCGCCGCCGGATCGGTTTCAAGATCCGCGCCGATCCCTTCGAGAAACTTTCTTCCAGCGGGCTCACCGGCGTAAATGACTTTGCGGTTTCCCGGCCTTTGCGCGGGTTTCCAATCGGAAACGTAGTTCAAAATATTCGCGGTGAGCCTGTCGGCCGCCGGATCATTTTCGGAGCGTCCGCTCACATCCACTTGGCAGAAGAGGGCCATGCCTTTGCCCTCCCGGTATTCGAGTAACGGGCTGTACTGCAGAGCGTAACCACCATCGACGATGGGCAGAAAATCGCCGCGCGCCGGTTTTTCGATCAGCACGGAGGCCACGTTGCCGCGATTTCCGCAGCGCCAGAGGCGGGTGACCGGAATATCGCACCATTTGACGGTCGGGCCGTAGCGCGGTCGCATTTCGTAGGTCAGGCGCGGCGGAAGGAGGGTCGCGTCGCCGCGCCAATCGCGCAGTTGATCAGCGGTGAGTCCAGCCAGCAATGGATGATCCGGAACACGTGCAAAGAGTTGCCTCAACCCGTATTCTTCCACGCGAAACCCGAAACGCTTTTCCAGGACATCCGACTTCTGTTCGAAAACAATTACTTTCAGCCCATCGCGAACTCGCGAAATATCGGGTGCCGGATCGCTCACGCTCAAAGCTGCCTTCCCCACGATCAAAATGTCATACGGCGCCAAATCCGCGTTTGCGTCAATCCGCTGGAACGCAATAGTCCGCTCGTCAAGA
Source organism: Verrucomicrobiia bacterium (assembly GCA_036002705.1). GTDB lineage: Bacteria > Verrucomicrobiota > Verrucomicrobiia > Limisphaerales > SXQI01 > DASVNK01. The sequence continues at coordinate 2,184 of DASYTB010000237.1, read as the reverse complement.
ATCGTGGCCGTTTCTCCTGCGGGATCAAACAGCGCGACCTTTGAAGTATAGGCGCGGACCGATGAATTCGGCAGAACAGCAATCGCGAACGAGTCTCGTTGCATCTCCCCGTTATCGAAGTGAATCGCCGCATCGAGTTGGTAACTCCCCGCCTTCACGTCGTCCGGCAAGGTAATCCGGATCGGAATACGAACCTGTTCGCCGGTGGGAAGCGAGCTTTCCTCGGCCCCACTGATTTCTTTCGGCAAACCGACCGTCCACTCCGCTTTGAAGTGCACCGTTTCGCGTGAGTTGTTGATCACGATAATTTGTTTCTTTACCACTTCACCGGCGTGGAAATTGTGATCCTTGGTCGTGAACGCGTCTGACTTGCCGCCAATAAAAGCGAGCAAGGGGCCGTTGCTCCGGATGACCGCCTGGGCCGCGACGGTCGGGATCCAATCCTCCTTCGCGAATCCGAGATCCATCCGGTCGTAGGACTGCGCGATGTAGTCCGGACTGTAGCCGGGCCGTTGGAGATTTTCCCAATCAATCTTGAACTCCTGGCGCGCGCTTTTCGCCCCCTCGCGCAGTTTCCAGAAGTGCCCATATTCCCACGGCGAAATCGCCGAGACACCCCAGCCGCGAAACGCCCGCCAATTGTCGGTGAGATAGAGCGCGAACACCGGATATTGCTCCTCAAATTTGGTCGAGCCGACCTGGAAAGGGTAATCCCAGCGATGCCAAATGTTCCCCGCGCGAAACTGTTTGGCTTCCCAGCGCAGGTCCGACTTTTCCGGTTCGCTGATCTGATAAGCGCGGTCGCCGAAGAATTGCGCGTTCCATTCCGCGACGCAGAATTCCCATGGGACGCGGGCGCTGCCGAACTCCCGTAGTCCCTTGTACCACCCGCGATACATCGTCCAATCCCAGGTGAACGGGGCGCCGTATTCGCACATGAACGCCGGCTTCACTCCGTTCGTCGCCCAATGCCCGAACCAGTCCGAGAGTTCCTGCGGCGGAACGAAATTGGGATAGAAATTCATCGGGTGCATCGATCCGAGATTGCCGGAGGCGTGATGATAAACGATTCGGCTCGGATCAAGATGTTCGACCAAGCCTTCGGAGCGCAACGCAAGTTTCGCGTTGTTCGACGACCATTGATCTCGCGGATCGTGAATCCCATCGATCAGGTCAGGATTCATGTCTTCACCGTAGCCGGTTGCATTGTGGCTCATCGCGTAAAACACCACCGATGGATGATTCCCCGCGACCGCGGTGTAGAACCGGGCGTGCGCGGTATAGCCATTATTTTGATCCGCGTTTGGGGACTTCCAATCGTAATGGCTGAAATGCGGTTGCGAGAGCGCAACGAGCATGCCCACATTGTCCGCCGCCCTGAGCACTTCTTCGAAGCTCAGATGCGAGCCAGGTTCGCAGTCGTAGTTGTGAGTATAAACAAAATTGATGCCGAAGCTTTTCAACCGCTCCAGGCTTTCCCGCGCGGCTGAGTAAGTCGCCCATGCCGCGCCCACCTCCGCATTGTCCAGCGGCACCGCCGAAAGAAAAATGCGCTTCCCATTCAGGTAAAAATCGCGGCCATCAATCCACAGCTCACGAAACCCGAAGCGTGTCGGCGTCGTTGAGTCGATCTCGCCTTGTGCGGCGTTAAACAATGAAAGGACAATCTCGTATTGATTGTGCGGCGTGTGAATATCCCAAAGCTTTTCCGGCTTCCATTTGGCCGTGAAGGCGAATTCGCCTTCTATGACCTCACTTGTTTCAAAAGCGCCGCTCACCAATGTGGTGGGTAACTGTCCTTTTTCCGTCATCACCGCGCGAAGTTTGTAGGATCGGTTTGGCACCAGATTGGGAACCTTCGCGCGAAAACTGATTTCAGAGTTTCGGAACGACGTGCGCACATTAAAACTGTCGATCCGAGGCCCTTCGCGTGTCCCAACAAGATAAACATCCCCGCACAACCCTCGCCGCGCGACACTTCCTTTTACCTCCCGAGCCGAGGCACTATCCGTGTAGGACAAGAGCACGCCTTTCAACGGCATCGCCACCACCAGCATGGTCAGCACATGCTTCTCGCCGGGCACGCAAAGTCTCGTGAGATCGACCTCGCCGGCTGGGAACCGCATTTCGCCCGCCTTCTTGCCATCCACAAAAACCGCCGCGAAGGAGTTCAAGTAATCTGTC
>DASYTB010000236.1:0-3362 GCA_036002705.1 Verrucomicrobiia bacterium | reverse complement strand
CGAGAGCGAGTGAAGGGAGATAAGTTAGGGGCGGTTAACCCCGGATGAAGCGCGGCGCTACGCTCTTCCCGCGCTTCATCCGGGGCTATTATCAGGCCGTCCCTCCGGGACTTCGAGTTGCGTTGCGCGGGTGAGAGTTTGGGCGACGGGGCAATGGTGATGTCAGATTTCAAAGCCCGAGGTATCTTCCGTTCAGGGTGATCGGGCAGACGCGTGATTCGTTGGAGGGGATCGACGGTCGAGAGGAATTCATTCCGGTTTCTCGACGGACAATTGTCCTTTATCGAGATAAACCGTGCGCTTGGCGCGAGCTGAGGCGTGCGGGTCGTGGGTCACCATGATGATGGTTTTGTTGTGTTCGCGATTGAGCGCTTGAAGGAGGCTGAGGATTTCGTCACCGGATTTGCGGTCGAGGTCTCCGGTCGGTTCATCGCATAGAAGGATTGTTGGGTCGGTGACAATGGCGCGCGCGATGCCGACGCGTTGCTGCTCTCCACCGGAAAGTTGCCGGGGATAATGCTTCGAGCGATGGGCGAGGCCGACGACCTTGAGCGCCGTTTCCACATGGGCCCTCCGATCCGATTTCGAAAGGTTTGTCAGAAGGAGCGGCAGTTCGACATTCCGTTCGGCCGTCAGAACCGGCAAGAGGTTGTAAAACTGAAAGACCAGGCCCACGTGCCGCGCGCGCCAGGCCGCCAATTGCCGGTCGGACATGTCATTGATCCGCTCGCCGCCAATCGCGACGGTCCCGCGGGTGGGGCGATCCAATCCGCCAATCAAATTCAGCAAGGTTGATTTTCCCGAACCTGATGGCCCCATCAAGGCGAGGAACTCGCCTTCCGGCACGTCGAGACTCAAGCTCGTGAGAACGTGGATCTCTTCCGATCCGCGTTTAAAGATTTTATCCACGTCCTGGACGTGAACCAGCGATCCGTTGTTCGTGCTCATGATTTCTTTTCCACCACTCGCGCTCCGTCCGACAGGTTGTCGCCGCCTTCAATAACGATTCTCTCTCCGCCGTTCAAGCCCGCCGCGATGCTCACGTCGTCCGCCGATTTGCTCCCCACCGTGACGGCGCGGCGCTCCACTTTCCCTTCATGCACCACCCAAACGATATCCCGCCCCTCCCGCTCCAGCAGCGCTTGTTTGGGAACGCGGATCATCCGCGCCCCGCCGCCCGAATCGCTTGATCCACCATCGCCCTGAAAGGCAACTTTCACGCCCATGTCCGGCAGAATTCGCGGATCAAGCTTCTCAAAACCAACGCGGACCTTGACCGTCGCCTTTTGGCGGTCGGCCGTCGGAATGATCGCGATCACCTTGCAGGGAATCTGCCAATCGGGATACGAATCCAGAGTTGCCTGCACCTGCTGGCCCGCTTCCACCCGGTTAATGTAGCTTTCGTTCACGTCCACTTCGATCTCCAGCGAGGTCATATCCACCAGCGTGCAAATGCCCGTCCGGGTGAAACCGCTGCCCGCCGAAATCGGCGAAATCATCTCGCCGGGCTGCGCATTCTTCGTCGTCACCATGCCGGAGAACGGCGCGCGAATAATATTGTCATCCACCTGCTGCTTCCAGGTATCCACCTGGCGATCCGCGACCACGACGTCGGCAATCTGCCGCTCCAATCGCGCCCGATACATCTTCGCGTCGGCTTCCGCCTTATCGAGATCGCTTTGGTTTGCGATTTTGTTCGTCGCTAAGTCCTCCATTCGCCGCCATTCGCGCTCCGCCTGGACCAGGCTCGCCCGTGTTTCTTCGAGCGATTTTTGCGCGGACTCCAACTGCGCTTCCGCCAGCTTGAGGCTTTTCTCCACGTTCGAGGAATCCAGTCGCGCCAGAACCTGCCCCTCTTTCACCGCCCTCCCCTCCTCGACCATCACTTCCACGACCTTGCCCGTGACTTTCGATGACACCGTCGCCTGCCGCCGCGCTGTCACATACCCGGACGCATTCAGCAACGTCCTTTTCCCGCCCGTCGAAGTCTCTTGCACGACCATGGTCCGCACACTCACCGCTGGCGCGCGATTAAACCAAAAGTAAGCGCCCGCCAGGAGCGCGACCAGGGCCAGGGCAAGCCCGATCAACGGCGCTGACGACCGGGATGGCGCAGGTGCCTTCCGATCGATCCGTAAACCCTCAAGCGTTTTATTATCCGAACTCATTATCGCCACCGAAAGCAAATCTGTTCTCGCCCCTCTGGTCAAGCGTTGTGCGGAGGCGGATGCCGCTTGGCACGAAATGCGAAACGGTGGTTAGTGTTTCCTCTCTTTGCGCGGCCATCGCCCGACCCAGAATCGATAGGAGAACCCTCATTTCACCCGGCGATAGAGCTCCTCGACTCGCTCCAAATCAAACCCGGCAGGTTGTTTGTCGAGGAGCCATTTCAGATCTTCGACACTGCCCGAACGGTCTCCCGCCTGAAGCCGCAAACTGGCACGACGCCACCGTTCGAACGGTTCATCAGGAGAAATCGCCAGAAGAAGGTCCAAATAGGAGAGCGTGCGGCCCGAGTTCTCCTGCTGAGCACCAAAGCCGATCAGGTTTTTCAACATTCGCGCGACGATCTCCATTTTCGTCGCCGGTTTGAAGTGTTCCTCGAGAAGCGGGACTTCGCTGTGCTTCGCGATCAATTCATAGAGATCGCCCTTTTCATAGTTTTTACCGCCATCAAAAACATCGATATAGATTCCCTTTTTCCCGTCTTTGAAACACACCATGAAATGTCCCGGAAACGGCATCCCCTCGAGCTTCTCGATCCCAAGCCTGGCGCCGAGTTCGAGAAAAAGCACGGAAAGCGTAATCGGAATTCCTTCGCGGTCATCGATCACATGGTTCATAAAGCTGTTTGCGCTGTTGTAGTAATCACTTCGGCTGCCGTGATAACCATTCTCTTCGAAAAGATATTTCCGGAGCTGATCCAGCTTCTCTCGACCGCTCGCGTTTTCCGAACAGCGCGACCGCACCTCGCGAACCATCGTTTCGATCTCCTCCTGATATGGAGCCAACTCAAGCTCCGGGCTTTCCACGCGCGCGATTAAAAATGTTGCCGCGAAAAGATCAATTTCGGAGTCCTTCGCCTGAAAGACCCGCGCCAGTTCCTGTTCCACGCTTTTTGAATTCAGTTCCTGCGCGAATTTCCGTGCGGAGCTCGCCTTCTGATCGTATTCGCGTGCCATATCGAGGAGCAACGTGCGCGCGGTGGCGGGCTTCTTCAGCAACTCCTCAGGAATCGCATTCGCATTGGTCCCCGAGCCGTGAATCCGGAGCGACTGCTCAACTTCCGCGATTAAAGCCTTGTCCTCCCCCGGCGCCGTCTCCTCGGAATCGAGTGATTTCCCAATTTGGAAATTCCTGAA
>DASYTB010000235.1:0-10469 GCA_036002705.1 Verrucomicrobiia bacterium | reverse complement strand
GCCGTTCGTGAAGAAACAGCGCATCCTTTTCAACAATCGAGCGCTCACCGTTTGGTTCCCACCCGAAGATTTGGAGAAACGCGCGAATCTTTCGTCCGGCATGCGCTTTCGACATGGCGACGACATTATCAAACTGAAGGTGATCGCGGGAGATCACCTCTTAGTGGACCGCTTTACCTACAATTTTAGGCAGCCCGCGCGTGGTGAAATCATCGTTTTTAAAACGAAGGGCATTGAGATGCTGACCCAGGACGTGCTTTACATCAAACGCCTGGTGGTGCTTCCAAATGAGGAGGTCCGGCTCAGCAACGATCGCCATCTGATTATCAACGGGAAGAAGCTCGATGCTTCGACGCCGCATTTCGAAATGGTTTATTCGTTCGAGATCAATCCGAAGAACAATCCTTATCTCGGGCACGTCAATGATTTCGCGCTGTCGCAAATGCACCTGAACTATTCGATGAGCTTGGCTCCGCTGCTTCCAGATGAAAGCGTGTCCTACCACGTGCCGCCCGGGCATTACATGGCGATGGGTGACAATACGTTGAACAGTTACGATTCCCGTGCCTGGGGGCCGCTCCCGCAGAAAAACGTGATCGGGCGCTGCTGGTTCGTTTATTGGCCCTTCACCGAGCGCTTCGGTTGGGGCTATCGATAGGCACAGCAGGCCGCTACTCGCAATCTTCACGGGCTTTGGTGAGCAGCTTTTGCAGTTGTTCGAACGCCGGCAGGGCGCGATCCACGCTCGAACTGAGATGAAATAAGAATCGGTCTTCAAATTCCCGGCTCTTGGCATCGCGCCAGGTATTTTGCAGTTCATGGAACCGAAGCGCCAAATCTTTGGTGGCCGCGCCGATAACCTGACCGTTCGAGCTGAGGTTCATGTTACCTCTGAGTTCGGCGTTTTCGCGGCGGCTTCACCAGCGGAATCGCTGGTTGGCAGCATTGAATCGCCTGCTCCTTCTGGCGAAACCTCCGCGTAGGCTTCGAGGGCGCGAATGACGTTTCCAAGATAGCCAACCGCCTTTGCCAGGTCGGTGGTCAAATTCGTCCTCAGCTCCTCCAGATGCTTCAAGAGCGGGGAGGCAGTGTTATCGAATTCGATACTCCATCGGCGCACGTGCTCAAGTTTCGTTTCTGCTTCCGCGAGCGCGCGTTTGGCGCGATGAACCGCTTGCTGTTCGGCGGCCCGGACCTGGCGCAGCGTCGAAAAACGCGCGCTGAAGAGCGCCTGTTCGGCATCTTCGAGTTGGCGTTTTCGCTTCCGAAACTCGGCCTCCCAAAACCTGCGTCGATCCGTCTGGATCCACTCGCGGGTTCGCGCGACTTCTTCCCAGGCATCTTCCAGCAAAGGGCGGGCTTTGCTTCCGTAAAGAATCAGCGACGCGCGAAAAGTATCGATCGCTTCGACCGAGCGGACATTCGCTTTGGCGGCGGATTCCTTCATTCTTACTTTTGGCGGAGGTAATCTTCCACGCGCTGGGCTTTGCGGAGCAGATAGGGGACATGCTGCTCGGAGATGTCGACAAACCGCTTGAGCGTGTTCATCGCCTGGATAAATTCCTCGGAAAACTTCGCCTGTTCCTGGTCCTGCCAGCTTTCGCTGAGGGCGGTGAATCTCGTGTGCAACGAACTCAAGCGCCCCTGCAAGTCCCGATTGAAGCGCAGTAACTCTTCAGCGAAGCGCCTCACCTGCTCGGGATCCATTATCGCTTGCGGCATAATTCCATTCCTTTTGAAGCAAGCTTCATTGGTCGGGGCGCATCTTCAACTAAAAACTCGGAATTCGCGATGCCTCACTTGACCGAGGCCAGTTTGGGCCAGAAGTTCGCCAGTCGCATGAAACGGATCGGAGCGCTTTTTCTTATGGCTTGTTTTGCCGTTGCTGCTTTTGGCTCCGCCTCGAAGACGATTCTTATTCTCGGGGACAGTCTGGCGGCGGGGTATGGAGTGGACCCGGACGAAGCGTATCCGGCGCTGATCCAGAAAAAGATCGAGGCGAGCGGACTGAACTACAATGTGGTGAACGCCGGAGTCAGCGGTGACACGACGGCGGGCGGATTACGCCGGCTGACATGGGTTTTGCGGCAGCCGGTGGACATCTTTGTGCTTGAGCTCGGCGGGAATGATGGGTTGCGAGGAGTCTCGCCCGATGAAACAGAGAAAAACCTGGATGCCATCATCGCAAAGGTGAAGGAGAAGAACCCGAACGTGAAAGTCGTGATTGCGGGAATGGAAATGCCGGGGATAGCGGGCCAGGAGTTCACGCAAAAATTCCGGGCGGCGTTTTCAAACGCCGCCAAAAAAAATGGTGCGCTGCTGATTCCATTTTTGCTGGAGGGGGTCGGCGGGAAGCCTGAACTCAACCAGGCGGATCGCGTCCATCCGACGCGGGAGGGGCATAAAATTGTGGCCGAAAACGTTTGGAAGGTGCTCAAGCCGCTCTTAAAGCAAGGCGGCTGATTCTCAATTCGAATTCAGTCGTCTCATTCAAAAGCTTTGGTCGAGCGGCGTTGCTTGATTGTTGCTCGATGGCGTTTGTTTTCCAGAATGCGCGCCTTCACGCGCGGGGGTCGCGGACGTTTTTGTCGCCGGATTTTTTCACGGGCGTGCCGTTCGGCCTGTTTGGCTTCCCAGGCGCGATTGTTCAGCGCTTGAAGCAAACGTTCACGCGCGAGTTCGCGGTTTTGCGCCTGGGAACGGGTGTCCTGGATGGTAACGGAGATGCCCGTTGGAACGTGGCGGAGAATAACCTTGGTGGAAGTCTTGTTAACGTTCTGTCCGCCGGGGCCTGAAGAACGTTCGAAGATCTCTTCCAACTCAGTTTCGTTGAGGGATGTGATTTCCTGCATTTTTTCCCAAGGATTCGGTTTTGAGGCGCTTCAAGGCGGCTTCCGTGCCGGCTTGCTCCTCTGACGTCAAAGGCTTCTGCCCATAAAAAGCGTGGCAGAAGTTTTCGGTGACGAGCACGGCGTCATTGTAAGCGGGCGCGGCTCCAAGGCGCAACTCTTCGAGGAATTCGAGGGGCGTTTCCTTGTCCGGTTTTGGGAAACCTTTCCGTTCGAAGACACGGAGCATTTCTTCATAAAAGTGCCGAGCGGCGGCGCTGCTGGAGTGTTTCGTCCGCGCCAACTTGCGCTTCCATTCCCACGCGACCTTCCAGCCACTGCGGACGGCAACGGCGACACCGAGCAAAACCAGGAAACAACACGCTGCACCGTTCCAGGCGGCGCGAGGTACTGAGGCGAGGAGCCGCACCGAAGTTGCCGCGAGATCCTTCTGGGCGAACCCATTGAAATTGACGATGTGCGAGTACCAGGCGAAGTCGAGGTCCTCGACCATGTCCCAAAAGCCGGAACCACCTCCGCCGGGCGGGGGTCCCGGGGTGGCATCGAACGTGATCCAGCCTTTATCCGGAAAATATCCTTCGGCCCAGGAATGAGCGTCACAAAAACGCACCTGGAGACGTCCGGAAAAAAGATTTCCCGTCGTCGCTACATAACCGATGACGACGCGGCTGGGCACACCCTGCATGCGCAGAAAAAGCGCCATGGCGGCGGCGAATCGTTCGCAATGGCCTTCCTGACGATTCAAAATGAAATCATCGATAGGCGCCAAACGGTCCAGTTCCGGGGCGCCGAGCTGATAGGTGAAATTGTTGCGCAGGTATTTTTCAAGAATATGCGCCTTGTGGAGGCTGTTCGTTCCGTTCCGCACAGTTTGTTGAAGCCATTTCGTTAACCGGGCGGATTGCCGTGGATACTTGCTTAGTTCCCGTGTGAGATTTGTCAGTAAACTGGAAGGCGGCGGCGGCGCGGGATCTTTTTCCACGAAGTACTGGTAAACGTTATTGGCCGTGGTCCACATGCTCTTCGCCTCAATCGCATCGTTCAGGACATTGCGCATCGGGGTGGAGAAGAAAGTCTGGTCCATGAAAACGGGGCTGTGATCAACCGGAACAATTCGCCCAAGATAGAGGGAATTCTTGATGTAAACCTTGCGGGAGAGAAATCGCGGGTCGCGCAACAACTCGGCTTTGGCAAGACCATTCGTGACGAGAGGCTCGCGGAGCGCGCTCGGGAGAGAGTACCAGCGAACTCCGTCGCCATCGATTTCGGTGAGAGCAAAGCAGCGGAGATAGGCGATGTGCTCGCCTTCGATCTGCAGGAGCACCTGCTTGGAATTGGCGCGGCCGCCCCGGCGCGGATCGAGAACGGAATCGAGCAGAGATCCTTGATCGGTGAAGCCTTCGCGGAATTGCAGCGGGGTTCCTGTGAACCTCGGCGCGGTGAGGAAAAGAAATCCGCTCCCGAGCAAAAGCCAGAGGCAGACGCGCATGGTGGGAACGAGCCGGATGCGTTTTTTCGGCGGAAGAGTGGCGGCGACCCAGCTCTCCGGATCGGTGAACGCCTCTTTCAACGCGCCAGGGAAAAGAAGGATCGCGGCGGCGAAGAGCAGGACAAATCGAATATTGGGCGCGAGGGTGCAAAGCACTCCGAAATGGAAGCAGGCGATCACGATGGACGTGAGCTTTTCCCGGCGCGTCAGCGGGCGCGCCAGCCGAACAACTTGCAGGAGGATCAAGCCATCCCCGAGAAAGAAGTGCAGGCTCCGTTGCAGACCTTGATTGATCAGGACTGAGGCGGCGCAACCGAGCAGGAGCGCGATGGCTTCACTGGAAAGCGTAAACGGGATTTTCCGGTGCAAAACCGTGACCGCGAGCATCCAGAGCCCGAGCGTGACCGCGACAAAGGTATAGCTTTCCCAGGACATGCCTTGGGCGAGGAACCCGAGCAGAATGAAAAGGTGGCGCGGATTTTTCACTGGGCGAGCGCCTCCTCGAAGAGCCAGATCGCGTTTTGGTCAAAGTGCCACAGCTCGGCCTCCGTCCCCGCGGGGATGTCTTTGCCGGGAGGAAGGTAGATGTGGATGCGACGGTTTTGGCGGTGCGCCTGAGCGATAATGTTTACCCATTGCGGGCGAAATTCCGTTCCTACGAGGGCGATGCTCGATTTTCGCCAAAGGTTTTCGATTCCAGGTTCGGCGGTGCCGCGAACCGGTGTATAGCGGGCGAGGCGTTCGAGCAATTCGCGTTCGTCACTGAAGGGAGGCAGGCGAAGGCGTTCCGGATTGGTGAGATCGGTAAACTCGAGCTGGTGCCCTTCCTGAAGAGTGGCCGCTCCGATAGAACCGGCGGCGCGAACGGCGTTATCAATCTGAACTTCGTCATCGGAGACCGCATCCAGAATCAATGAAACGCGCCCCGCGAGTTCTTCTTCGAAGTCCTTTACCATCAGCTCGCCTCTGCGGGCAGTGCTTTTCCAGTGGACTTGTTTGAATGAATCGCCCGTCTGCCATCCCCGGACGCCGGCAAAATGAGTTCCGCTGCTGACGCGGCGTCCGCCGCGAAAACGGCCGCCCGAGATTAAATCGACTCCTTTTCCCGCCGGTGAAGTCGTTTCATAGATTTTCGGGTAAACGGTGACTTCACCCTCGATGACGAGCTGGCGTGTGGTGCGAAGCAGGCCGTAAGGGGCGACGGAAGCGACGGTCACCTGCGTATTGGGAAAGACGCCGCGCCGGGGATAGATCAAATCGGGGACAAGAGAAACGGAATCACCCACAGCAACGAGCGGAAGACGAAAGAGCAATTCGTCCTCGTGAATAATCTGGATATTTTCGAGATGTTTCTTTGACTGGTTCTCGATCCGCCAGGGCTGGCTGGCCTTGCCGCCTTCGACGAGAAAAACGTCCTTCGGAGAAGCTATCTTGAGGTTTTGCACATTTCGCCGACCGAAGGAGAAATTCACGATGAAACAGCCGCCGATCAGGCCGATAAAAAGGAGGAGCAGGCCGGATTGGGAAGTGACCGAAGCCACATAGAAAAGCAGCATCAGGGTGAAAAACATTTTGCCGGCGCGCGTGAGGCGAGTGTGGAGACCGGAAGACACTGCGCACTTGCAGCCAGAAACCTTTGTGACATCGCGTGTTGCAGCGCCAGGGGACGGCCGCGCTCCTTCGCACACGAATGGCCGTAGAATAAAGGCGGAATCGCTCTGGCTGGAGACGGAATTTGAACCGGGTTCCATTTTCGCGGCTGTCCTGAGCATAGATCAGGCCTTTCGCACTATAACCCTCGTCGGCAGAATTGTTTCGGAGCTGAAGAAGTCAGGGAGATAATCTTTCGCCCGAGGCGGGACGGCAATGGGGCCGAAACGCCACCAACGCAGGATTAAGGTCGGTTGCACTTTTCCGCCAATCCGGGTTTCGTAGGAACGGAGCATTGAGGCAGAACGGGTTAGGATTCAACGGCCTCGGAGAGAGCCTCTTACTTCGTTTAACAACGGAAACCTCCTTGACCAGAACCTTCCAGCGGCATCTACTTTCCCCGTGACCAAAGAAAACAGCTTTGCGTCATTCGAAGCATGTCTGAAAGGCGGTTTGGCGCGACCCTCTTCCACGCACCCCCGGCTTCGGGTGATTGTGCCCTGGAGCGCGCTGAGCCTCCACCATGGTCTTTTTCAGACTCGTTCACACTGTTTTTCGTTTCCAAAACCGGGCTTTGCGACTTGGTGTTTGTTGCTTCTTCTCCTCATCCGCAATACGCCAGCGGAACTACCGCTGGCGCGCTTGCAGTCTATTTTCCCCGCAGGGGCACAGATTGGAACGAGCATGGATGTCACGGTCGAAGGAACCGATCTCGACGATGCATCCGCAATGTACTTTAGTGCGAGCGGCATCTCCGCCGAACGGAAATCCACAAATTCCTCCGGCTCCTTTGCTGTGACCATTTCCCGCAATGTCCCGTCGGGACTGTATGAGGCGCGCGTGGTTGGACGTTTCGGAATCTCAAATCCTCGGTTTTTCACGGTTGGGAATCTGGCCGAATTGAAGGGCGGTTCTGAAAATCGCAGCGTAGAAAAAGCTTTGCCCGTTCCCATGAACAGCACGGTTAACGCCGTGGCGCCCGTTGCAGCGGCCGATTTCTACAAATTCGAAGCGCACAAAGACGACCGGATTTTGATCACGTGCCAAGGCGAGCCTTTCGACTCCAAAATGCGCCCGGTGATGATTTTGTATGATGCTCACGGCACGGAAAGGGATCGAAACCGGCAAGGCGGGACTATTGACTTTGAGGCGGCCGAAGATGGGGCTTACCTCCTGGAAGTGCATGACCTGATCTTCGGCGGAGGAAAAGAATTCAATTATCGGCTTACTATCACAACACAACCTCACATCGATTTCATTTTCCCTCCAGCCAGGCTGCCGGGTGCGGATCGACAGTTCACCATTTACGGCCGCAACCTGCCAGGAGGCGAAGCCTGGGGCGGATTGTTGGTCCACGGCAAGCCGCTGCAAAAGCTCGCTTTCGCGACGACCGTGCCGGATCGGGACGGGCTGACTCTCACGGTTTCGGGGCCGCAGGGCGTGATCGATGTCGCCGCGGACTTTTTTGATTATCGTCTTCCCGCGGAAAACGGCGGAGGGAGCCCTTACCCAATTTCATTGGCCAGCGCTTCCGCCCGTCTTGAACAGGAGCCAAACAACGAGCCCTCCGAACCGCAAAAGATCAGCGTGCCTTGCGAAGTCCAGGGGCAGTTTTACCCGCAGGATGATCTGGACTGTTATGAGTTCTCGGCAAAAAAGGGAGACGTTTTCTGGATCGAGGTTTTTTCTGAAAGGCTCGGACAACCCACGGACCCTTTCGTGCTCGTGCAAAAGGTCACGAAGAACAAAAAGGGCGCAAGCAGCGTCAGTGACGTGCAGGAGATGTACGATTCGGACGCAAATATCGGCGGCGCGGTATTCAGAACATCCAGTCGCGATCCGAGTTGGCGGCTGGAAGCGACGGAGGAGAGCACCTATCGCCTGCAAGTTCGCGACCTGTTCAACAAGCATGCGGATCCTTCGCGGGTTTATCGGCTCTCGATCCGGCGGGAGGCGGCGGATTTCCGACTGGTCGCGCTCGTGATGCCACCGCCGACGTTTGAAAACGACAAGCGTGAGGCGCATGTCTGGTCAGCATTCCTGCGACGGAACGACACTTTGCTGATGAAAGTGCTCGCCCTGCGCCGGGACAACTTCAGCGGACCGATTGAGCTTCAAGTGACCGGGTTGCCGGACGGCGCGCGGGCCAGTGAGTCGCTCATTGCGGAAGGGCAAAACGCCGCCTGGCTGTCGATCACCACCAGTGACAAGATCGCGGATTGGCACGGGCCGATTCAGATCGTTGGGAAATCCAAGGAGGGCAAGATCGTTCGCGCCGCGCGAGGAGCGACAGTCGAGTGGAATGTGCCCGATTACAACAACGAGGCGATCCAGTCCCGCTTAATGCAGGAACTGATGCTCGCTACGTCCCTTGACCAGAGCCCATTCAGGATTGAGCCCGAACAACCCGGTTTTCAAACCGCCTCGGACAGCGCGGTTTCGATTTCCCTGCGAATTGCCCGCAGCGATGAGTTCAAGAAGAGCGTGAAATTCAGAGCATATGTTGATGCCCAGGACAATCCGATTAAGGAATGGGAGGCGGACGGGCCGGCCGTCGAAACGAAACTCGAGCTCAACGCGAAGCAGGCGAAACTCGGCGTGGGTCCGCACCAATTACATGTCTTTGCCCAAACCAGCGGCAGAATCCGAAAGGTTCGACCAGAGGAAATTTCCAGCCTTGAGGCCGAGTTAAAGAAGGCCGCGGACGAGAGAAAAAAGCAAATCGAAGAGCGCCTGAAATTGCACGACGTCTCCGCGATCTTTTGTTCGCCCGTGTTTGGGCTGAATGTTACTCCGCCCGCGGCAAAATAGCCCTCCTACAGGAAGCCTGGCGGCTGGCTCTTATTGCTGGATAAAGTAGCTTAAATTCTCCAATTCGATCGCGAGATTCACATTGTTGACTGAGACTTCATCCGGAACATGCAGCACAATTGGCGCGAAGTTCAGGATCCCGGTGATGCCCGCTTCGATAAGATCGTTCGCCACCTCCTGCGCGGTTGCGGCCGGAACGGTCAAAATCGCCATTTTCACTCCGCGTTTCTGAACGATCTCGGACAAGCGTTCCATTGCATAAATTGGCGTCGTCACCGTTTTATCCCGTTTGCGCGCGGCTTCCAGGTCGAAAGCGGCGACAATCTCAAAGCCTTCCTGTTCAAACCCTTTATAAGTTAGCAGCGCCAGCCCCAGGTTTCCGACCCCGACGAGAATTACAGGCTGAAGACTGTTTGTGCCAAGAAGGTCGGAGATCATTTGGCTGAGTTGCTCGACGTCGTAACCCAAACCGCGCGTTCCGAACTGCCCAAAGTAAGTCAGGTCCTTGCGGAGCTGAGTGGATTTTACGCGAGCCGCTTTGGCCAGCGCATCGCTTGAAACGGTGCGGATTTGGTTGGTTTTGAGTCGCTGCAGGCAGCGCAAATAGACGGACAAGCGGTAAATTGCCTTCCGCGGAATCTCAGCTCGAAGAATTTTCTTCAACCCACGAAAGGCTAAATAAAGCGATGCGGGCGTTCAAATGCAAACTGTCGAAAAGTCGCGTCTCCCGGAAAAGCCCTACCTGACATGAACTTCACCAACTGCGTCACCTTTCTCGCCGGAGCGTTTCTCGCCAGCCGTGAATGGAAGGTCGATCTCGCCGGTTGAGAACGCTGAATTACTCTGTCCCAGGAGACGAGGCTCGGATTAGGATGATTGCCTTACAATCTCCGGACCACGCAGAGTAATCCGTATTTCCAGTTCCATTCCCACCATTTCGGGTGTTCGACAATGTGGAGCAGGCGCTCAGAGGTGAGCTTAATTGAATTCCCAAAACAATCTCCCAGGAGAGCCATGATTGCCGGAATGGATTGCTCGCGGCGGAAAGAGATCATGTTTACTGAAACAAATCCAACTGCGGCGGCGGTGGAAGGCTTTGGAGTTTTTGGCGCTCGCGGTGGCGGGCGGACGAACGGGCGCGGCCGGTCGGCGTCAGTTCGGACTCTTCGAGGTTGCTCAGGATTTCCCTGGCGCGTTCGAGCACGGCTTTGGGAACACCAGCGAGACGGGCGACCTGGATGCCGTAGCTTTTGTCGGTGCCGCCTGGAACGATCTTCCGGAGGAAGATGATCTGGTCGTTCCATTCGCGGACGGCGACGTTGAAGTTTTTGACGCGAGGGAGCCGCCCGCAGAGTTCGGTGAGTTCGTGGTAATGCGTGGCGAAAAGGGTCTTGGCGCCGACCTGGTTGTGGATGAATTCGGCGATGGACCAGGCGAGGCTAAGGCCATCGAAGGTGCTGGTTCCGCGGCCAATTTCATCCAGGATCACCAGGCTGCGCGAAGTCGCGTTGTTCAGGATATTCGCGGTTTCGTTCATCTCTACCATGAAGGTGGATTGTCCGCGCGAAAGATCGTCGCTCGCCCCGATGCGGGTGAAAATTCGATCCACAAGATCAATGCGGGCGCTTATCGCCGGGACGAAAGAGCCCGTATGGGCCAGGAGCGTTAGG
>DASYTB010000234.1:0-2827 GCA_036002705.1 Verrucomicrobiia bacterium | reverse complement strand
TATTCCTTGAACACCTTGTAATCGGCGGAGCGGACGGCGCGCTGCAGCTTGTGCACCGTTTGCGGGCTGAAGAGATGCATTTCGCCCTCTGAGCGCCACTGATATTGCCCGCCGACCTCCAGCGTGTGGCCGTTAACCTGCCGATCTGGAAAGGCAAGGGCGTGCCGCGTGAGAACTTCCTTCGCGATAGTGTCCAGGCCTATGCCTTCAACGCGCGAGGCCGTCCAGGTGAAATATTTGTCAACGACCTTCTTATTTAAGCCGATGGCTTCGAAAATTTGCGCGCCGCGATAGCTCTGGATCGTTGAAATACCCATCTTCGAGATGACCTTGACCACCCCTTTAACGGCCGCCTTGGCGTAGTTCTTGCATGCTTCCTTGTGCTTGATGTCCTTGAGCAGGCCCTGGCGGATCATGTCGTCGAGGGTTTCGAACGCGAGATAAGGATTGATCGCGCCGACGCCGTAACCGATGAGCAGCGAAAAATGATGGACCTCGCGCGGCTCGCCGCTCTCGAGTACCAGGCCGACGCGTGTGCGCGTGCCTTCGCGAATCAAATGGTGGTGGAGGCCCGAAACCGCGAGCAAAGCGGGAATCGGCGCGTTGTTTTTGTCCACACCGCGATCGGACATGATCAGAATGTTGCAACCATCCTTGATTGCCTGGCTGGCCTGGGTGCAAAGATTGTCCAGGGCGCGTTCGAGGCCTTTCTCGCCTTCGGACGCTCCGAAGAGGATCGGCAGGACCAGGGCTTTAAAGCCGGGTTGCTTGATGTTGCGGATCTTCGCGAGTTCCTCGTTGGTGAGGATCGGACTTTTTAGCTCCAACAAACGGCAGCTTTCCGGCTCCGCTTGCAGGAGGTTTCGTTCCGAACCAATCGTCGTTTCGGCGGAAGTAATGATTTCCTCGCGAATACAATCGATGGGCGGATTGGTGACCTGCGCAAAGAGCTGCTTGAAATAATTGTAAAGCAACTGCGGCTTATCCGAGAGAACCGCGAGCGGGGTGTCCGTGCCCATCGACCCAACCGCTTCCACGCCGATCTGGGCCATAGGCGACATGATGATGCGCTGGTCCTCGAACGTGTAACCGAAGGCCTGTTGCCGTTGCAGCACGGTATTGTGGTCGGGCTCGGGCAGATCAGAAATCTCGGGCAAATTCGGAAGCTCGACCATGTATTTGTCGAGCCATTGGCGATACGGCTGCTCGGTAACGATTCGTTGCTTGATCTCTTCATCCGCGATGATTCGCCCCGCTTCGGTATCGACGAGGAACATGCGGCCGGGCTGAAGGCGTCCTTTCAGGGCGACCCGCTCCGGCGCGACATCCAACACGCCGACTTCCGAAGCCATGATCACCAGATCGTCCTTCGTCACATAGTAGCGCGACGGACGGAGCCCATTGCGATCCAGGACCGCGCCGATCATCGATCCATCCGTGAAGGCAATGGAGGCGGGACCATCCCACGGTTCCATTAGGCAACTATGATATTCGTAAAAGGCCTTCTTTTCGTCGCTCATCGACTCGTGGTTCGACCACGGCTCGGGAATCATCATCATGACGGCGTGGGGCAGAGAGCGTCCGGCCAAAACGAGGCATTCGAGGCAGTTGTCGAACATGGCCGAGTCACTGCCATCGGTGTCGATGATCGGCAGAATCTTTTTGATGTCGTCTCCGAAAAGCGCGGATTGAAAGAGCGATTCCCGCGCGTGCATCCAATTGATGTTGCCACGGAGCGTGTTGATCTCGCCGTTGTGGGCGATGAAACGATACGGGTGAGCGCGCTGCCAGCTTGGGAAAGTATTTGTGCTGAAGCGAGAGTGGACCAGCGCCAGCGCGGTTTCCATGTCAGCGTCCGCAAGATCTGGATAGAACTCATCCACTTGCTCGGACATGAGCATGCCTTTATAAATCACCGTGCGATGCGAAAAACTCGGCGCGTAAAACTGCGGATGATCTTTTTTGATTTCGTGTCCAGCCCGCGCGCGAATGACAAAGAGCTTTCGTTCGAAGGCCATCACGTCCGTCAGCGCGGGGTTGCGCCTCACGAAAACCTGCCGGACGAACGGCTCCGCATCGCGCGCGACGCTGCCGAGGGTTTCATTGCGCGTGGGAACATCCCGCCAGCCGAGGAGTTCCTGGCCTTCCTCGCGAACGATCCGTTCCACGGTGGCGATGCATTCCTTTCGCTCCTCGGGATCACGCGGGAGGAAAAGCATTCCAACGCCATACTGGCCATAGGCGGGCAGCTGAATGCCGGCCTGCGGCGATACCTTGCGAAAAAACTTGTCCGGAATTTGGAGCAGAATGCCCGCGCCGTCTCCCGTGTTCACCTCGCAACCGCAAGCCCCTCGATGGCGCAAATTAATGAGAATCGTCAGTGCCTGCCGAATAATTTCGTGTGACTTTTTGCCCTTGATATTGACCACAAAGCCGACGCCGCAGGCATCGTGCTCGAACTGTGGATCGTAAAGTCCCTGTTTTGGCGGCAGGCCGAACTGCTCCGGCAGCTTTGGCGTCACTTTTTCGGTGTTCTGGGCCATGGTGCGATTCATCTACTTAAACGAATACAATTAATATTTGCGCAGGGGGGAAGCAAACTATTTCTGACGGCCGATTCGCTGCGGGCGTGATTAAAGGTGGGTGAGAAAAAGGAGGTTTTTGCGGAATAAAATGTACAAATTTAGCCATCTCTCTAAATACAGTTGGGATGGAAGAGAAAAACCGAGCTCCGCAGAACCTCAGCCCATCGGAAAGCAATCTCATCAAACGTTTGCGTCAGCAGCCGAGGATGATGGAGCGGGTCCAGCGGATTCTGGAAATCGCC
>DASYTB010000233.1:0-8894 GCA_036002705.1 Verrucomicrobiia bacterium | reverse complement strand
GGGATCTTCGCTGACCACACCGACTTCGGTTCGCGCGGGAAGTCCATAGCCGCTGACTCCAATCACCGGACGCACGACCACATCGTTCCGAACGCTGCTCACTCCAGGCACTGCCAGGGCAATTTGGCCCGCCCGTGTTTTCTGTTCTGGAGTATCTACGATTCCCGTCAGATAAGCGGTGGAATTGGAAACATTCACGCCGAGGTCGAACGGGTTCACCGCGGGATCACTCCAAAGTGCTGTTTTCACGTTGGCGCGAACAGCCTCTCGATCGATATGCCGGTTACTGGTTTCGGACGGATAGGTGGAGGCGCAGCCACTCGTAAAAAACAGAGCTGCCACAGAAAAGATTGTCAGAATTGCCGTTTTCATACAGGCCAATTTCGCATCGGAAACTGGGAAGGCGAGGTGATGAAACCGCGCAAAGTGTTGCCGGGGAAATTCCTATGTCAGATCCCTAGACCCGGCTGGCGCCAAAAACGCCGTTCAGGTTGAGGCGGAGCCGATTTTCAGGCCCCTCTTGCATTCCGGCGAGGCGCATCTGAACTAAGTTCCTTCATCTATGGAACTTGGCGGGAAAAAGGTCCTCGAGCTGTTTAAAAACAGTGCATTGCGCTGGAGTGATGATCGCGCGCCGCAACTCGGCGCGTCTCTCGCCTTCTATACGATCTTCTCACTCGCCCCGCTGCTGACGATTATCGTAAGTATCGCCGCTCTTTGGTTCAGTCAAAACGCCACCCAGGAAGTTTTTGATCAGCTCGGCGGTGCCATCGGCGAAAAAGGAGCGGCCTTTCTGCAGGGAATGCTGGTGCAGAACGCCGGGCAGCAGAAGTCCGGCATCTTCACCACAATTTCGGCGAGTGTGATGTTGGTCCTTGGCGCGACCGGCGTCTTTATGCAGTTGCAGGATGCGCTCAACCAAATTTGGAAGGTTCAACCAAAACCCGGACAGGGCCTCATGGGCTTTATTCGCACACGTTTGCTTTCTTTCGCCATGGTCCTGGGTATCGCGTTCATTCTGCTCGTTTCTCTAGTGCTGACGACCGCCATCGCGGCGATTGGAAAGCATTTCAGCTATCTTTTCGGCAATACAGGATGGCTTTTTCAAGCGCTCAACATGGCAATCTCGTTTGGCCTCATCACGGTGCTCTTCGCTTTCATGTTCAAGTATGTGCCGGACGCGGAGATTTCGTGGAAGGATGTTTGGGCGGGCGCCATTTTGACGTCACTGCTCTTCGCTGTGGGTAAATTCGGGCTCGGGCTTTATCTGGGACACAACTCGCTGGCGAATACATATAAGGCGGCTGGATCGCTGATCCTTATCTTGCTATGGGTTTATTACAACGCGCAGATTCTCTTTTTCGGGGCCGAAATGACGCAGCAATATGCACACATGGAGGGCCGCGACATTCAACCATCGCCGCACGCTGAGTGGGACGAAGGAAAGAAATGCCAAAGCCAGGCGGCTGCGTCGAATCGAGAGCGGAAGAAGAACGCGAACCCTGGGCCGCCTGCGCGGCAGAGCAAGCCGATTCGGCCCGTTCAGACGCCCGCGATGCCGCAGCCGGCTTATGCGATGCGAGCCGAAACGCCTGCGGGAACCAGCCGATTCATGCAGAACGGTCGGCCAAAGAAGGCGACAGTCGGTGGCCTGCTGCTTCTGCTTTTCGTCCTGGTCCCCATCGAGAAAAAACTTTTCGGCCCGATATTTGGCCGCGCGAAATCCTTTTGATTTTACCCCGAATCCCGAATTCGAAGGTGTGGCCTGAAGTAATATCTTGAGCGGATAACTTTAGCAAATCCCAGGGGGCTCGGGCATTCCGAGCTTGCCAATACGCAGTCTTGCACGTCTCATCTTGCTTCCAAAGCCATGAGCACGTCGAGTTCGTCTCGCGCCTTCACCTTGATCGAACTGCTGGTCGTCATTGCGATTATCGCGGTGCTCGCCTCGCTACTTTTGCCCGCGCTGGCGAAAGCCAAAACGAAAGCGCAGGGGATTCAGTGCCTCAACAACAATCGCCAGATCGGTCTCGGCTGGCTGCTTTACGCCGGCGACAACTCCGACAAGGTATGTCTCAATTGGGGGGCTGACATGCGCTCGTGGATTCCGGGATGGATGGATTTTAACCCCAACAATCCCGATAACACGAACACTCTTTACATTCTCAATGGCGCTCTCGGTAAGTACGTCCGATCCGTAGGCTCTTACAAATGCCCGGGTGACCTCAGCACCGCCCGGTTCGGCAAGGCGATCCTCCCGCGCGTCCGCACCGTCGCGATGAATGGCTGGGTCGGAAACGGAAACGACCTTGTTCCCTGGCCCGAATATTCGGACGTGGGTTATCGGCATTACCAAAAACTTGGTGATTTCATTTCTCCCTCAGACATTTGGGTCCTGGTGGACGAGCGTGAAGACAGCATTGACGACAGTTTTTGCGGCGCGGTTTCCATGGTGCGTGATGAACTGGGCAACACACCCGCTGCCTATCACAACGGCGCTTGCGGGTTCATGTTCGGGGATGGCCACGCGGAAATTCATAAATGGCTCGATCCGCGAACCAAGCCGCCCATCGTCAAGAATCAGTACATGGACGGCGGGGTTGCCGGCGGTCGCAAATCGCAACCTGGCAACGTCGATATCTACTGGATTCGCTCCCGCTCCTCCGAGAAGAAGTAAATTCTTCAACCAGGACATAATCTAGTTCGAGGCGCGCTCCACGTCACCGCCGAGTGGCAGCATCATTCGTAACGCCGAGACTCCATTCCCATTCGAAAGCAGTTCATCCAGGCGAGTTGCCTTATTCTCCAGCCATTCTGTTTGTTTTCCACGCGCCACGGCTTTCTTTAAGCCCCAGTGCATACCATAGAAGATCAGACACTCGTCTCCTAAATATCTGCGAAACGCCGCTGGATTTCTTCAATAGTCATGCCGAGTCGATCCTTACATTCGATCAGATCCTGAAGCCGAACGGGATACCAGTTCCTGCGTTGCCAGTCAGTTAAGCCGGCAATATCCCAGGAGCGAATTGCCCCTGCAACGTCTTCACGCCGCGTCTTTTCGCCCGCGCGAGCGGCGGCGCAGAGGCGTTTTCGTGCGGTGGTAAATTCAGCGTCGTTCGTCAGTAGAAATCCCGAAGCTAGCTCGCGCCTGCCAAGCCGCCACGCGGCCTCGGTAAAACTCATCGCGCCGAAATAGAGGAGTGATAATAACGCGAATTCTTCGAATCGATCCATCTTCGCGTATAAGGCGCTGACGAGATCAGCGGCCGCGTCCACCTCGACGAAAGTCTTTTTATTGTAATCCCTCAACGCCTCTTGAGACGATGCCTTACCTTGTCCGAAAATCCTTCCGAGTCGGTCGATGCCCAGCAGAGTGAGAGCGAACCCTGTTGAAAGCAGGGGATCAACGAACCCAGCGGCTGAGGGCAGTAGCGCCCAGTGCAGCCCGGTAGCGTATTCGCGACGGAAGGCGAGTTGATCACAGTAGTAAAATGGAGTCGTAGGCCTCGCGTTCGCAAACGCGCGTTTTAACGAAGGAAATCGTGTGAGAAGGTCGTTCCAGAGCTCCTGCGGCGAAACGCTTTTGCCAATAGACCCGTGCAAAGCGGACCCGTGCTTCACCGCCGCGCCCGCGCTGGTAATTCCATTATTGAACCGAAGCACCCAAATCCATCCATCATCAAAGACGTGATGGACCGCCGCCTCGTCCGGAGGATACGGCAAGTCTTCCTTGCGCAAAACGCTTTCATTCTCTTCAAGGCGCGGAACGTTCTTAAAGTGCGCGTAAACCGCCGCGGTTCGTGGCATTGTTTCGAAGCCAATCTCCGGAATCCCGAAACATTGGGTGAGAAAGCCGTTTGCACCCGAAGCATCGATGGCAAAGCGAGCTTCGGCGCGCAAGGCATTGCTGCCGGAAGTCCCCGCGATGTTCCATTCCGTGCGCCCCAATTCACATTCGTTGAGGCTCACATCGTCATGGTAAGTCACGCCGAGTTCCATCGCTCGCTCCAGCAGAAACAGATCAAAGTCAGGCCGATACCAGTGCGTGTCGGCCACGCGATCATTTGGGCTGGCCGCCACAAGCAGTTGGCGAGAGCGATCCTGAAAATCGATGGGATTTCCAGGACTGTGATGATAAAAAGTGAAACCACGCTTCAACCCGCAGCCGATCTCCGGATGGTTCGTCTGCCACAAACCCCACTCCGAGATGCTGCGCAAAAAAGGAAGATCGTATTGTTCGGCAAGGGTCTCGAGCAGGAGGTTGGCAAACGGTGTGGAGGATTCGCCAATCGCGAATCTCGGGTGCTTGCCGCGCTCCAGCAAGAGCACGGAGTAACCCAGCCGGCGCAGCACCATCGCCATAATGGAACCGCCGAAGCCGGCGCCGAAGATGACGAAGTCAAACTTGGAAACCGAGGTCACGGTATGGCCCTTTCTATGGGCGAAATACTTTGATCTCTGTTCCGGCCTTGCTCTTGCGCAATGTTTGGACCGTGGGTCTGTTGGGTTTCGAATGCTTTTGGGCTTTCTCCGTTCGTCCGCTACTATCCTCTCCGAGTTGGCAGGAGGTGCAATGGATTTGCTGGCCGGCTCTCTGAGTCGTATTCATACGTCGTATTCGTGCCAGACGGTCCTCGAAGCAAGAAGGACATCTCGAAAATCTTCCCAAATCCCACGTGTCAGCGAAGACTCTCCCGCGGTGAAGATTAACGCCATATCCCAGCGCCTCTTCCAATTCCAGAAGCGACGGCTCGCGAAAATCTCCGAGTTCTTGCAGCGTTTCGAGGGCTCCATTACCGGCACGCGTCGGAATAAGGCTGACGACAGTCGAACCACAATCCAGCGCGAAATTGATCGAGCGCTTCAGCCATGGGAATTGTTCCCGATCCGGAATAAACGGAGGATGGACAAGCAGAAAGGTGCGAATGCCAAGTTCGTGCGATGATAAGAATTCGGTCGCACGTTGATAATCACGAACCGTGAATCGCTTGTTCAGAGCGTCCAGGGCAACGGAGTGGCGCGTTTCCAATCCCATCGCGACTTCAAGGGTTCCCTCAAGAAGAGAGGCAAAATCCAAAACGGGCTCGGCGATCAGACGCGGATGACACTCGACAATCACGTGTTGGAAGCCGCGACAAAGCCTGGCAATGCATTTCCAATCGGATTTCGGAATAGCGCCTGGATCAAAGAAACTCCCGCTATTGTAGAGCTTCAGGACAGACGCGCGGGGAAGTGCGGCCAAGGCAAAATCAATCTGTTTTGGAATGGCTCCGGCTTTTACCGAGGCAACCGTGGTATTGCGCCACAGATCGCACATCACGCATTTCCAGGGACATTCTCGGTTCGTCAGAAAAATAGTGGCGACCGTCGCGATCTCCCCGGATGCGGCCCGTTCCTGTTCGCTGAAGAAAGCATACGGACGGTCAGGCGAAACCGTGTTCCGCGGACCCCGTCGTTCGACAATCCAGCGAGTTCGTTCATTGGCCGTGGCCGGATACGAGGGATAAGGGAGAGCAGGATTACGATTAAGATTAGGAGCGAAGGAAGTCACGATTGGTACAGCCCGAGAAACGCCTCCCTATAAACGCTTTCCGCATCGGGCAGTTTCTGGCGCAATTTCGGTTCCGGCACAGCGCCGTGCTGGAAGCGCCGCTTTTGGAAAACCGGCATTCTTATTCCAGTCAAAGCCCGGATCCCGCGAGAAACGATCTCTCCTTTCAACCCGTACAGCCGATCCACGTCGTACTGGCTGAGTTCTATGAAGGGAATCCCCTCCGCGACCTCGATTACGGCGGGGCGCGTAAACGGGCTGAATCCCTCGAACCCAAAATGCCGCGCGGGCGCGTAGGTCCGCGCGTAAGAACGGCTCAACCCGCCGCTGTAAGTCAGCGAATGCTTGATCCGCCCCACGCCCCAGCCTTCCTGGTAGAGCATCAAGTTGTGCACGACACTGCGAATCGTCAGTTCAGGATTCTCCTCGATTGGGTAATCTTTCAGGTTTTCATCTCCCCCGTCTCCATCGGCCACGTAACGCCAATCCGGATAGCGCTCTCGAATCCCTCGAAATAGCGCGAGACCCATTGCCGCGCATTCGATATCGAGCGGCTTGTAATCCTCGACGATGCGGACCGCCTCCTGATAATCGATCTGGTCGAACGCCACCCGAACCGGTTCGAGGAAAAGTTCCAGGCCGACGGCACGCAGGAAATCACGCGCCTGTGCCAGGTCGGGCCCATCGCCGAGGTCGAGCGTGAAGGCTTTCAGGCGTCCATGATTCATCCCCAGCTTTTGCATCGCGTGATGTACCATCAGGAACACCGCGCCACTATCAATTCCGCCGGAGAAACAGACTCCCACTGGCGCATCCGCCGGAATGGAAAGCAACCATTTGCGGACCTCCTCGGCCGCCGCGCCGATATACGCCGCGCCGATCTCATTCAAGTCTGTTGAGAGGCGCTCGCGTTCCGGTGTGAAAAAGCGCGTGTAAGTGGGATCGGGGTCTGGACAGCCGATCAATTGCAGTTCCACAATGTAGTGGGCGGGAATCATCCGTGTGTAACTGGGATGAAACTGGCTGCCAAAGCCTTTGCTTTTCAACCATTCGTGAATTCGATCGATTCGGTCACTCACGACCAGGGCTGGTCCCTCGTGCCGCTTGGCGAGAAAATAGCGCATCGGCCGATCCATCGAGCGCGCGAGGCGCACGGTTTTTCCATCGCGCGCCACGAGCGCGAAAGAGCCATCGATCCCCAACACCTCGTCCGGCGCGCCGCTCAGCACCCGCTGACGGGCCTGTTCCACGCTCATATTGTGAATCTGGTTGAGCTTTGGATCGGTCAGGTCAATGACATCTTCGACGTAATGGTGCATGGCTCCATGAGAATACTCCCGGCGAATTTCGCAAGCCCATTCGTGAGCACAGGCTCAGCCGGTGTCACATTCTCTTTTCGAGGCGGACGCACAGGAGCAGCATCCCAATTCCGAGCCCAAAGATTGCCAGCGTGCCGGGTTCGGGCACTGCGGTGATCACGAGCTGTGGCTGCACGGAAGCCGGTGTGCCGGCCCGAGAACTGAAGAGGTAACTCACGGTATTATCCGCCGCGAAAGCGCGCACGCTCACGATCCCGCCCGAATCGATATCGGATATCAGGTCGGGTGTCAGTTGAAGAGAATAATTGTTAATTCCGCTGGTTTTCCCATCAAAGCTAAAGGTGCCGAGCGGTTGGTCAGCCGCGCCAATGAAAGTGCTGTGGAGTGAATTGAACGTAACCCCGTTTGCGGCTGGGCTGCTGGCGTTGCCCGTCCCTTCCACCCACGAATTGTTCTGCATGAGTGAAATACTGAAAAGCCCCGCCGCTACATCATTGTAAATCGCGTTGCTGTGGGGCGAGGAGGAAAGCTGAAGGGAAACGGATTGGACAAACCAGCCACCCGCTCCATAACGGCTATCGAATGCGCTCCGCGCGCCCGATAGGTCGAACTTGAGGACGCTTTGAAACTCGCCATTCGGCAACCCTGGCGCGGCAATCGCCAGCGCGCCGCCGCCGCCGTAATTATTATCGGCCAGGTTGTCCGATGGTCCGGCGGCCACAAATGCGTCCGCGCCCGCCACGGTCGAGTGCGAATCGGCAAAAACAAGTTGCGAGATTTCAGTAAACCATATAGCGAGCGCCGATAAAAACAGAGGTTTGAACGAGTTCTTCATCATGGTCATGCTGTGCGGAGCGGGAATGGGAATCCCGCTGTTTGCTGAAAACATGATGACCGAAAGCACTGTTTTGTTCCACAAAATTCCTCGAAACGAACGCTTTCCGACAATTTCCCGGAACCAAGTGTCGCGTTCAATTTTCCTTCTGGAACCGCTAACATGCGCCCCTTGTCCGATTGCGTCTAAAATCCTGCTGGTTTTTTTATCGGTTTTGAGATAGCAAAGAAATAATTCGATCCATGCGGGAACCAGGGGACCAGAATATCCATCAAACTTCAGAGGACATGACAAGGAAGTATAGCTTCTCAGTTTTGACCACCGCCTCGCGTGTGGTCCTGTTTGGTTTGTTCATCCAAATGCTCTGGCTTTCGAGCCGTGCCGCGACGATCTGGACAGGGCCAGATGTGACTTGGACGAAATCAAGTTCAACGCCCTCGGATACAATCATTCCGGGCAAGGTCGTTTTTAGGCGCGGAGCAAACAACGTCCTGTACAACACTGCGGCTGGAGAGACCAGCGCAGGCTCGACCAGCCCGAAAGATACCATGTGGGCTTTCGGCAACATCGCCAATGCCACCACCCTGACCTACCATCCGCTCGCATTCTATCGAAATGGCAATCTGGCTGGACGTATTTTGAATCAGCCAATGGTCGTGCATCTCATCGCCGAGGACATTTATTTTTCAATCACGTTCACTGTGTGGGGGCAGCATCTAAACGGCGGCGTTTCTTACACCCGTTCCACCGCGCCGGCCGCCGTTCCACCGACGGTGAGCATTGCAAGTCCTTTGGACGGCGCCACCTTTACCGCGCCTGCGAGCTTCGATTTGACCGCCAGCGCGAGCGTGAGCGGCGGGACCGTGAGCAAGGTCGAGTATTTCGCCAATGGCGCGTCGCTCGGAAGTGCCACGAGCGATCCCTTTCGAGTCACGGCGAATATCGCGGATCCGGGTTCCTACGCGATCACGGCGGTTGCCACCGCGAACGGGCTTTCAACTACCTCCTCCGCGATTCACGTGACTGTGAATCCAGCCGCTGTTCCACCTACCGTGAGCATTAGCAGTCCCTCGGACGGCGCCACCTTTACCGCGCCTGCGAGCTTCGATTTGACCGCCAGCGCGAGCGTGAGCGGCGGGACCGTGAGCAAGGTCGAGTATTTCGCCAATGGCGCGTCGCTCGGAAGTGC
>DASYTB010000232.1:0-2732 GCA_036002705.1 Verrucomicrobiia bacterium | reverse complement strand
GCCAGTTTACCCCGGTCTTTTCGGCGTACTTCGCGAGGACACGCTCATTTTCAATCAACACTACCCGGACAACCGCGGAATCGTCCGCCATCCCCACTTCCGGCACTGAGTCAGGGATGAGGTCCCACTGGCGCTTGGCATAGATGATCGCATAACAAGCACAGGCGAATGTGACGTAAGGCACCTCTTCGGCTTTTCCATCGAGAAAATCCTCGATGAGATTCGCCAGAAACTGCAATTGGGTGACCAGATGAGGGAACTTCGGCGCGTCGATTTGCGCGAAACCAATCTTGAGCATCGGCAGTTTTTTGTAAACTCCATGCGCAATCTGCGGCGTCATCTTCGCCGCCCCACTCCGGACAAAATCAGCCAGTTCGGACATGCGCGAACAGTGGAGAAAACGAAGGCCAAAGACAAGACCTGCGTTGCGAACATGCCCGCGCGGCGAATTCAATGAAATTCCTCGTGAACCAGTACACAATGACTGGCTGCGGGATCTTCCAGGCTATCAACGGCGGGCCAAGACGATCCGGAGTTCGCATGCGAATGGTTGACATCGGCGCACTCAGCGCGACCATGTTCGCCGATGAATCGCATCCGCCTCCTTCCGGACCAGGTCGCGAACCAAATCGCGGCGGGCGAAGTGGTCGAGCGTCCCGCGAGTGTCGTGAAGGAATTGGTGGAAAATGCCATTGACGCGCAGGCCGCGCGCATCACGGTCGAGATTCAGGCGGGCGGACGGAGTTTAATTCGTGTGATCGACGATGGGGTCGGCATGAATCGGGATGACGCGCTGCTTTCGCTCGAACGGCACGCGACCAGCAAGCTGCGGCGCGCCGAGGATTTGGCTTCGATCTCGACGATGGGTTTTCGCGGCGAAGCCATCCCGAGCATCGCGAGTGTCAGTCGCATGACAATCACCACGCGCGAGCGAGAGAGTGAAAATCCCGAGGGCACTCAGATCGTGATCAATGGCGGAAAGATTCTCGAAGTGAAGGCGGCTGGAATCGCGCCCGGCACGAGCATCGAAGTGCGCCAGATTTTTTTTAATCTTCCCGCCCGCCGAAAATTCCTGCGGAGCGAAGAAACGGAAAAGGCGCACATCCAGCAATACCTCACGCTCGTGGCTCTTTCTCAGCCACAGATCGCCTGCACCTTCGTGCAGGATGGACGCATCGTCTGGCAACTGCCCGCTGTTCCTGGCGCTGAACTGCGCGAGAACCGGATTCGTGCGGTCGAAGAACGTTTCGCCGCGCTTTATTCTCACGACATCGATTTGGTGCCCCTCGAATTTTCGACCTCCATCCAGGACCACTTTGTGGATGAAACCGGCGCGGTCGAGGGGGCCGAACCGGTGCAGGTCTGGGGAATTATTGGCGCGCCCGGCGTCTCCCGCTCGACTCGCGATGATCAACACGTTTTCGTGAATCGACGCCCGGTCGAAAATCGCGGTCTGAACTTCGCTTTGCTCGAAGGTTATCACACCATGCTGATGAAAGGCCGCTATCCGCTCTGTTGCCTTTTTCTCGAGCTCAATCCCGCGCTTGTGGATGTGAATATTCATCCCGCCAAGCGCGAAGTGAAGTTCCGCCAGGAATTCGCCGTTCGACGGGTGATGACCGAAGCCGTCCGCGATGCGTTGAAATGCTACCACACCCGGAAAGAAGAAACGGTTCCGCGCGCTCCAATCAAACCTCTTCACTCCGCGGGCACTGAACCATTTCATCTGAAGCACCCGGAGCCGGTCCCAGAGACCCGAACCTTTCCGAACTTCGTTCCGTCGCTGCCCAACCATCCCATTTCATCCTGGCCGCGGCGCGAGGAACCGCGCCCGCCCGGAACATATGCGGCAGTGGAAATCGCGCCCTCGTCACCGGCAACAACCCTTGAGCCGGCGCCCGAGCCGCCCCGCATCACCGTTGCGCCACCCAAGCCCGTTCCTCCGCTCGAAGTCCCTCTCCGCTTTCTCGGCGTCATTGGCAGGCTTTACGTCGCGCTCGAATCCGATCGTGGTTTAGTGCTGCTGGACCAGCATGCTGCGCACGAGCGGGTTCTTTTCGAACAAATGCTCCAGCGCGTCGAGCAGGGGGACGCTCCCAGCCAGCGGTTGCTGCTGCCGGAGACGATCGAACTCTCGCCCCGCGACTCCAATTTCGTCCGACAGATCATTCCTATGCTTTCACGCCTCGGCGTCGGCCTCAATGAGTTCGGCGATCGGACTTTCCTACTCGATGCCTTGCCGCCCTTCGTGAAAGCGAGCAGTCCGAAGAAATTCGTCCTCGAACTGATCGACGCCTTGAAAACCGCCGGCCAGGAAGTGAACTCCTGGCGCCTGGGAGAAGACGTCGTGGCAAAGACCGTCTGCCGCCATGCCGTTAAAGCAAACGATCCGCTCGCCCAACCCGAGATCGAACACCTCATCGAGGATCTGCGCCGCTGCGCCATGCCATACACATGCCCGCACGGCCGCCCCACGCTCATCGAAATGAACTTCCGCGAGTTGGAGAAAAAGTTTGGCCGGACAGGATAAATAGCACTGCTTCTCGACTCCACCGGAGCGCTTGATACAATGATTGTTCAACTAGTTTAATCCCGTGAGCGAGCTCGTCTTTAAGATAATTCAGGAGGGCGATGGCGGCTTCTGCGCCGAATGCGTGTCCGACACAATTGTCACCGAAGGTGATACTTGGCAGGAACTGCGCCGCAATGTTCGGGAAGTTGTCCGCGCGTTC
>DASYTB010000231.1:0-4018 GCA_036002705.1 Verrucomicrobiia bacterium | reverse complement strand
CGCGTGAAAGGTCGAAAATTTGCCCCAAGTTTCCGAAGAGAATTGCCGGGCGATAAAGTCATTAACACATCGGCTTTAGCCCGGTGCCCCAACGCCGTCACAAAAAAACACGCAGCCGTTTTCCTGCGCTTTCCTCCGCTCTTACTTCATATTTCTCGCCAATGGCTTAACGACTGGGTTTCATCGCCGATCCATGACAGGCGGGAATCAAGTTTTCTCCTCCGTTTTCTCTGTTCCCTCCTGTTGAATGCGTCTGGACCCGATCCGTCGAAAATGGCCGTCGCGAGCCGTTCGCGGAAGAAACCCATTCTACCAGTCAGATGGATCGCCAAACGCCTGCTCCTCGACACCGCCAAAAGCGCCCGCCTGCGCCTGCGCCTACGCAAAATACTTAACGGCCAAAGGACTAAACCGAATCCCGCAAGACTCTAGTCCTCCTGCTACGTTAAGTAGCGAGGAAAAGGACGCTCATCGCGCGGACGGTCTCGGCGTTGGGAACTCAGATCGGAATCCGTCGAAGGTTAATTCGACCGTGCGACTGAGAGCGACCACCTTCGGCCGCCGAAGGATGAATCCATTCGGCTGTCGCTGGAATTCGACTCCTGGCGGCAGTCCTGCGGGGGTTCCCGGCGTGTCGAAAGTCCCGCTGCGCACAAGCTCGATTCCCGTTTGAAAGAGAGAGAGAGAGCTTCTGAGAACCCTGGAAGAGTCTTTCCCACATACTTTTATAGCTTTGGATCCACGGGGCGCTGGCCGAATGCTTCTCGAAAGCTTCGGCGAGGGACTTCATTTTATCTTGGAAATCGTTCAAGTCTGCTGTGTCAAAATCTGACGCGATAGTTGTCTGCCAATCCAGTTCCTGATTGATCAGTTCAAAAATCTGCCCGGGGTTCTTTCTCTCAAAGGCCGGGTCCTTGGGATTGAAGACGCTCTGCCTGAGAAAACCGGCCAGCTTTTCACCGCCCTCAACGCGCGGATTCTCCCGCTGAAATTCCTCGATCTGCTGCCTGACGAGCGCGACTTCCGCGAGCAGAGCGTCCCCAACACGAAAGGTAAACACCGCGCGGTTCGAACCTATATAATCCTCCAACTGCTTCAACCCCGCCGGATCGAATTTCCCCATATGCTTCGCTGCGGCGATTACCGACTTGGCTACGATCACCCCTCGGGTCAGGGTAGTTATTGCCAGTGGCGTCTGGCGTTC
Organism: Verrucomicrobiia bacterium; assembly: GCA_036002705.1. Taxonomy (GTDB): domain Bacteria; phylum Verrucomicrobiota; class Verrucomicrobiia; order Limisphaerales; family SXQI01; genus DASVNK01. The sequence goes on along the minus strand of DASYTB010000231.1, from coordinate 2,814 downwards.
CAAATGGCGAGCCAAATCGAAAGTAGTTAAAATCTCATCCGCCGGGACGTTATTGGTAGCGACCGCGCACAAGTAACGAAAATGATCCAGGGGCAAATCACAAGGTATGCCTTTGGCGCGAGAAAGAACTCCGAGTAATCCAAAGGGGCTCTCGTTGATCGCGTCGATTCCCCAATCACACGCATTCATCTTTCCCGCGGCATGAATCAGCCCCAGGGCATCTTTGTGAATCTGAAAGTATAGCCGGGTCTCTTCATCCACGGTCCCGCTCTCCAGCGCGTCCCGTTTCTTCCAGGGAAAAGGTTCCGCCCACATGGCGCGGTAGTAGAGCAGGGCCGCATTCTCTGTTTGAGCCGTGTTTGCTGTGTTTTGGTTGACGGGATTCGATTCCGCCGCCGAACGACTGAAGATCGCCAAAAGCGTCAAAGCGAAGAATCCGAAGAATCGGGTTTGCGCTAAAAACAATGCTCCTCTGCCCATGACACGCAGCGTAAGCGCGACAAACGTACGCCGCAAATTCGACCTCCGTGCACGTGCTGTTTATTTGCGGTTCCTTATTGGATATTCCGTTCGGCTTATCGCGAGGAGAGGTCCTTTGGTTGCTGGATCAATCCAGGCGGCTCGTGATACCAAGGCGGATGGTGGAAGCAAGAAGCTCTCCTGGCCATAAACACTAAAAAGGCCGTCTTAAAAACTCCGCGCCCTAGATTCGCCCGGGTTTGGGACCACGAGTCCCGCTGCGGCTCTCTTCAAAACGCCATCCAGACCGCTGGTTCGCGGAAGCTCACACCGAGTGAAGAGGCCTTGGTGAATGACGCGGCGGCGAACGGCCCTGGCTCGTGACAGGCCAGGCGGCCTCGTTTCAATTAGAAATCAAACATTTTGCCCGGGTTCAGAATCCCGTTGGGATCAAGAATTCGCCGAAGCGAACGGAGCACCTCCATTTGGGCATGGCCCGCGAACTTGGGGAGGAAGGATTTTTTAGCGAGGCCGATGCCGTGTTCGCCGGTGATGGTTCCTCCCAGGCGGATGGCTTCGTCGAATATTTCCGTAAATGCCTCCTCAACTCGATGCATTTCTTCCTTGTTGCGTTCATCCGTCAAAAAGGTCGGATGCAAATTCCCGTCACCCATATGGCCAAAAGTCCCAATGCGGAGCTTGTATTTCCTGGCAATCGATTCCACGAACCGAATCATCCGTGCCAACTCGCTGCGCGGAACCGTCGCGTCCTCGAGGATGGTCGTCGGCGCGACGCGCGCGAGCGCTGAAAAGGCGCTGCGCCGGGCGCTGGCGAGTTTGGTGGCCTCCGCATCGTCGCGGGCGACCCGGACCTCCATTGCACCGCGCTGACGACAAATGTTTTCCATTTGGGCAGCTTCTTCCGCAACCACGGCCGGATGACCGTCCGTCTCCATGAGGAGCAACGCCTCACAATCAAGCGGCAGGCCAATCTGCGCGTAATCCTCGACGCAATGAATGGTGGTGCGGTCCAAAAACTCGAGTGTGCAAGGAATAATCTGCGCGGCGATAATCGCTGATACCGCCTCGGCGGCGTGGTCCATTTGCGAAAAGGTGGCGACCATCGTGCGTTTGGCCTGCGGCTTCGGAATGAGCCGCAGCAGCACTTTTGTGATCACCCCAAGAGTGCCCTCCGAACCGATGAAAACGTCTTTGAGCGAATAGCCTGCGACATCTTTCACGCATTTATTGCCCATGGACATGATTTCCCCCTGCGGAAGGACTACTTCCATTCCCATGACGTAATTCCGAGTCACACCATATTTCAACCCGCGCAGCCCGCCGGAATTCTCCGCGACATTCCCGCCGATGGTCGAGATGCGCATGGAACCAGGGTCCGGAGGATAAAAGAGCCCTGCCGCATTCGCGGCATCCGCGATGGCGAGCGTTGTTACGCCGGGCTCGGTTTGCATCGTCAAGTTGGCCTGATCCAGCTCGATAATTTTGTCCATGCGCACGGTGCAAAGGACGATGCAATTTGGAGAGGGCAGACTTCCACCGCTTAATCCCGTTCCCGAACCGCGCGTAACGACGGGAACTCGGACTTGATTCGCCAATTTGAGGATTCGACTTACTTCCTGGGCGTCGCGAGCAAACACGACGGTTCCCGGCATCTCGGAAAGTGCCGCCGTGCCATCGAAGGAATATGGGATCAAATCCTCCGTCGAGCGCAGGACGTTCCCGGAACCGACAATTTCTTCCAATTCGGCCCAGGGTAGCGTTTTTCTTTCAGGCGTGGGCGCATTACCTGCCAAAACAGACATAGTTGAAGCAATGGCAAAGCAAACAAGCCAATGCAAATAGAATTTTGGAGTGCGGCGGCAACAGGTGACAAAACGCCGCTTTTCAGGCCGGCTCCGAAAGCCTCGCGCCTAGATCAGATGGCAAACACTGCATCCCAAATAAGCGGTTCAGGAACTCGCAGCATCATTCGAAGAAGATTTGAAAAATCCCGCGGATGGAGGCAGAATGCTCGTTATGCGCGAAAAGCTGGGTGCGTTGATCGGTGCGGTTCTGCTTTTAACCGGTTGCACCACGAATGTGTACCACGTGAAGGCGGAAAATCATTACTACATCATCCCCGCAGGCGATTTGCAGCAGCAGGACGAAGGCGACGATCTTCCGGACCAGCCGCTCACCGTCCTCACGAAAGGCGGCACCAATTACCTGGTCCTGCCGACCGCGCCCAAGTCTCCGCACAAGATTTCGCGCGCGCTTTGATCCCGCTCAAAAAGGCTGCTAATCCGCAAAACAAAACAGCTCAAAACGGCGGCAAATTCTTATTTCCCGAAATTA
>DASYTB010000230.1:0-11529 GCA_036002705.1 Verrucomicrobiia bacterium | reverse complement strand
CATTTTGTTTCTTCTGACGATTGCCGCGTGGTTTTGGAGCGAGTTTGCCAAGCAATCATGAACCTCTGCTTCTTCTATCTATCTTCGATTCATGTTTGGTGTCAGGACCGTGGAAATCTCGCAAATCTCAGTTTCGGAAGGAATTTTGGTGCGGATAGCAGGACTTGAACCTGCACGCCTTACGGCACTACCACCTCAAAGTAGCGCGTCTGCCAATTCCGCCATATCCGCACACGGTTGCCGGATTGAAAGCATCGAAAGGGTTTGATGCAAGTCAATTCCAGCGTGAATGACGCCGACGCTTATTATAACGAGAGGGCGACGAAATGCAATTTTGTGTTTCTTCGGAAACTGAAATAATACGCGCATACGCAGCGCAGGCGTCGTTACGACGTCAATGGCATCAATGGTGGTGGTGCTTGAACAAACGATGGCGATACGCGTAGAGATACCAGACGATGACAATATTAACGATGAGGATAATGGCCAGAGTCACCGAGGGTCGTCGCAAGAATTGGTAAAGCTCGATGGGAACGAAAAAGGCGGACTCGCCAATAGCCATCCAACCCGCCCAACTGGCGCGAAAGATCAGGCCGATGCCCTCGACGAAAGAAAAGATGCTGTAGAGAACAGTCCCGGTGGCGAACATGCGCACATTGGCCTCGGTGATGGAATTGAGCCATTGGGCAACTTCGTTGAACATCTTGCTCTCGAGATCGAGGTTTGCCTGCTGGATCATTTGCGCGAGTTCCTGCTGGAGATCGAGGCCGGCCATGTTGTAAACCACAAAGGCGGCGAGCAGCAGGAGCGCGCCTTTGAGCAGCTTAAACGCGATGATCGCGTAAAGGGTCAGCGCGCGCTGTGGTCTCGCGGAAGCGAGCACCGGCGGCAACAGAGGGGGAACGCTCTGGCAATTCTCGGGTTCCATGACTTCCATTAGCAATCAACGATGGAATGAACAGGCAGCCTTCAGCATTAAACAGCGGGCGTTTGGTTGTGTGGCGCAAATTTCACGCGAAAGGACTTTTCGCATGGGAAGAAGAGTTGTCAAATGAGGATTCAGCCCGCCCTGCCAGGCGGTGGCTAAACTGGCAGCGCGCTCTAGAACCACTCCTCGTCCTGCCAGCCGCGGGCGGCCCGGACGCGTTTCCGGGGCCTCTCCGCGGTGGTTTGCCATTGTTGGATTTGCGCCTCATACCGGCGGAGGCCATCAAGCACTTCATCCCTCTCGTCGTGGAGCATGCGGCGAGTTTGCTCAAACAATACTTTGCAGTCGGTCAATTTTGAAAAGTTCCAGGCGATATCCTTGCGAAAGGCAGACAACTGGCGCTTGATGGACCTGAGAGAGCGCTTGAATTCCCCAGTGAGCTTCGCCAAAAGCGAAATGCTCGTTTCCTTTGTGCCGCGCTCTTCGACCTCCAGCAAGGTCAGGATGGTTTCGAGCTGTTCAACGTTGCCCGTCTCATAGGCGGCCTGGGTCTGGTGCCACCACTCAAGTTTGCGAGGAGAAATGTCCTTCGCCTTGTCGGGATGCAAACGGCGGGCGAGGTGACGATAAAGTTCTTTCAAGCGATTGCCGCCGCCTGTCCTTTGTTTTGTCTGCAGGGCGCGGCGCATATCATCCATTCCGTTCCGCAGGCGCTCCCAGAATTCCCGTTCTCCATGCAACGGGTCATCGTCCTCCCTGGCAAATTCTGAATTGCCCGGGGTGAAATTCGGGTCCGCCTCGGGCTCATCTGGGTCGGGTTGAGCGTCGGCTTGCTCAAACTCCCTGGCGTTAGCTCTGCGGTACATCACTTCTTTATAAGCGTTCGAGATGGAGTGATAGCGGCCGTAGTAGAATTCCTGCTGCACCTCGCTGACCAAACCCTGGGCGGCAAAAAGCTTCGTCTGCAGTTCTCGAATTTCGGTGAGGATCGCCCCAAAATTTGCGTGCAACCATTTAGAAAACCCCGGCTTGTCCTCGTTGTGAAAACGTTCGGTTTCAGCCTTGGCCGCATCGAGATCGCGCAGCGCCTTCTCGTAATCACGCCGCGCCTTCTTGCGGAGCGCAGCGCTGTCGATCAGGACGACCGACCATTCACCAGGACGCAAAGCGGGCCGCGGATTCGGGCGCGAAGAGGCGTGAGTTGGCCGGGCAGGCTTTCGTTGCACTTTCACTCGCGCCAAAATCGCTTCAGCTTCGAAATTGCGCAAAGATTTTTTGTCTCTTTCGCGAACTTGTGTTTCAGTCAGCCAATTCTAATCTTTCGGCGTGTCAATTGCTGAATCTTTCCTCCAGATAAAAGCCCGAATCGAGGCGGCCTGCCAGCGCGCCGGTCGCGATCCTGCGAGCGTTCTGCTTCTCCCGGTCAGCAAGGGGCAGCCGGCGGAGGCGATCGCGGCTGCCGCTCAATTCGGGCTGCGTGTCTTTGGCGAGAACAAAGTGCAGGAAGCGAAGGCGAAAATCCCGCAATGTTCCTCCCGCTTGCAGTGGCACATGATCGGCCATCTTCAGTCGAATAAAGCGCGCGATGCAGTGCAGCTATTTTCGATGATTGAAAGTATCGACTCCGTGGAGTCGGCGGGTGAGGTCAACAAATGGGCGGAAAAGATGGCAAGGCGAATCCCGATTCTGCTTGAGGTCAACATCGCTGGCGAAGCCTCCAAGTTCGGATTCAAGGCTGGAGATGTTCTGGCCAAACTCGCGGAAATAAACGCCCTGCCGCGGTTGGAACTTCAAGGGTTGATGACGATCGCCCCGTATTCACCGAGCCACGAACGGGCGCGCCCGATCTTTAAGGCGCTTCGCGAGCTGCGAGACCAGTGCGGTGAACGTCTCGGAGCGCCATTGACGCATCTGAGCATGGGCATGAGCGGCGACTTCGAAGTGGCGGTCGAGGAAGGCGCGACGATCGTCCGGATCGGAACCGCGTTATTTGGTCCGCGCGTTTCCACGGCGCGAGGACCAAAGAGTTCCGAAGGGGCGTAACAGCGCCTCGCAGCGTCTAATCGCGGGCGAGTTTATTCGAGGCCGTGGCGCTCGGGCTGCTCAAAACGCGATCTTTCTCGATCCCGTAACGCTGAAGAATCCGCTGAGTGGCCGCGTCCGTTTCGCTCGCGTCCAGGACAACACGCCGCAAGGAATCTCCTTCTTTGAATTCGAGGAGATGGAAGCCGTCTTGCGCATCTTGCCTGCCGGCAATGAGGTCCTGAAGCGTGTGGATTGTTTTCCCGTTGAGCTTATCGACGAGGAGGTAGCGCGAATCCTGATATCCAATGTTAAACGGATCGGGCAGCACCGTTGAAAGCACGACGTAGGAGGGCTTTTCTTTGGTCGCTTCTTCGCGCGTGGCATAGGCCAGTCGGAAAGGCGCCTTGCGGTTCCAATCCGCGCCCCAGCTCTGAAGGTACGGAACGGTCAGAGGCTGAAAAAGAAAGCCGCCCATCAGATAATACTCGGGCTCGCGATCATTCACGGCCAGAGGAACCATTTCCACCGTGTACTCCGCTTTGGGCACCACGTAGTCCACCGTCATCTCCTTTCCATCGCGAACGATTTTTATCTTCACGGTTTCACCAGCGCGCTTCGTTCGGTTCGCCAGGTTTTCGAGGAGAAGGTTGCCGTAATCGGGATCTTTGTAATCGCCCTGCACGTCAATGCTGAAACCGTCGATTTCGAGGATGATGTCACGCGGGCGCACGGGGCTGCTTACCTTGTTGGTTTGAACTTCGATCACGACGACGCCGTGCGGCTCACCCTCCTGGCCGAGATAGGCCAGGGTGTCTGGATTTTCCGCCGTTTGCCAAACGAACGAGAAATAACCGAGGCCTTGATACGGCTCATTTTTACGATCCGCGAGGCAGCCGCGAATAAATGAGCAGGGCACACTGCTAATGGTTTGATCGTCCTTGGCCGTGGCCAGCGCGATCAGCTTATCATCCTGCACGATGGCTTCGGCCCAGCCAATGCCCTGCATATCTGAATCCAATTCCAGGTGGGGTAAATCAACAAAGGTGAGCTTGCCCCGTTTGACGACAAGACGGTTCACTTCGACGTTCCGGAACTCAAGAATGCCGCTGCGCCAGCGGACGAGCTGCAAAGTGCCGCGACGAGGCGCGACCTTTGCTATTTCGGCTTTCTCGGTCCCTTCCCAAAATTTTTCATCGCGACAAGTGATGGTGGCGAGGTTCGCGTGGTAATCAATCCACGTGACTTCACCCTGAAACCAGCGCCCGCGGCCCTTTTGCAAGCGAATCAGGGTGCGATTGGCGAGATGGTCGGCGGTCGTGAGAATCTCATGGCCATCAATGATCGTGCCCATCTTCTGGAGCTGATCCACCCGGCGGCTCCACGGCTGCAGGTAATCGTACTGCTTGCGAGTGACTTCGACCGTGACGACGGTTTTCTCCCAGAATTCCTCGAAATTCTTTTCATCGGCGAGCGCGCGGCGGGAGACAACACCGCTGCTGAGCAGGAATAAAAAAAGCAAAAGAAATCGAATGATCATAATCGGCGATCCTTGGCCACTCCGTAGGTTTTCAGGATTTCAGCGCTGGCTTCCTCGGCCGCCTTCTTGTCGAGAGCTTCGAGGGTGTGGTCGGGCTGAAATTGAAGCAGATGCTGTTCTTTCCCTGTGTCCTGCGCAAAAGCGCGGATCACATCGTCCAGTTTGTCGATGCGAACACCGTTGATCCTGTCCACCAACGCGTGGGCGCGGACACCGAAGTTGGCGTTAACCGCGTGGGACAAAACGGACGCGAGCACGATGGGCTCCTGGCGAGCCGTTTCGGGCGACTCATGCTTGCGGTAAAACAGTTCGTACGTAAGGGGCGCATTCGCGGGGTCACCCCAGCCAGACCCGAGCGTGCGGAGGTAATCCCGGCTCAAGGGAACAAAAACCAGTCCGCCATATATATAATAGCGGGGAAGAATGTCGTATTGGTTCCCCTCCGCTTTGTCTTTAGTGTAGGTATAGACGGGAAGAGATAGGTCCGACTCTTTGCCATCGCGCCACAGCTTTAAAGGGACCTTTTCACCACTTTGAATATCGCTGAAGGCCGCGCCCAGGAAAACGCGGTTCCCTTCATAAAGAATGGTGCCATCACTGCCGATATCATAAGGCCCGACTTTCAGAAGCACATCATCGATCCTGAGAAGTTCTTCGCTCGTGGGCACGTCAAAGATATGATCAATGCGCGCGCCGAGGTCGTTATCGGGGAGTTTCAAGTCGCGGCGATACGCGGGATTTTGCAAGGCGACCAGACGCAAGCCGGCTTGAGGAAAACCGTCGTACTTCCCATCGCCGATGTCTTCAAGGAAGTGTTTGATGATGGTGGTGGTAATGAAGAACCCGGCATTCTCCAGTCCAGGGATTCCCTGGAACGCGACCCCCACGACCTTATCATCCTGGATCACAGGGCCGCCGCTGTTTCCCGGGTTAATGGCCGCATCTGTTTGGCCGGCGAGGTAGGCTCGATTGCCAATATGGCTGTAGGATTGCAATTCGATGCGCGAAACAACCCCGCGAGTGTAAGAAATTTGTTCCCCACCCGCCGGATAGCCGTAAGTCACCACCGTGGAACGCACTTGAGGGAGTTCTCCAATTTCGAGCGGCTCGAGCCCTTCAAAAAACTTCGGGTCTTCGGGTTCGACCAGCGCCAGGTCGCAGTCATGCCCGGCATAAACAACGTGCGCCAAATAAGGATGCGGGTCCTGGAATTTATGCACCAGAAGCTGCCGCGCCCAACTGATGACATGCGCATTAGTTATGATCCTCTTGCCCTTGATGACAAAGCCCGTTCCCGATGAACGCCGCACCGATTCAAAGCGCCATGGGGCATCCCAAACCGGCTGCTGGCTGAAATTGGAAATCTGGATAACCGATCTTTCCGGAGATGCGCCGAACCCCGCTCGAAGCGCAAGGATGAGAATGAAACTCCCAGTTAATCTCTTGAACACGCCTGAAGATGAGCGCGCCCTCCGTATTGGTCAAGCACGTGAACAGCCATTTCAGGGGCTCCAAGAGAACTCTCTAATCTTAGAAAGCGCGTTTCTTGCCCGTGATATTATTTGCGTTTATCGTTAGGACGATGGGCGAGTCATTGAAAGGAGCAGATCGCCCGAGATTGCAAGTCCGGCCTTCTCCCGAACAGCTCTGCGAGATCGCGAAACGCCTGGTTGCGGCAACTGATCCCGTGGAAATAGCCCGGCTGAGGGAAGGATTTGAGCAGGGCTTTTACGGCGGCGAAAACTCAGAAGATGCCTGGAATTCGGCGCGAGCGAATTCCCCGTTCACTGCTTCGCCATCTTCTTGACCGGCTTCAGGAAAGAGGAATTTCCGTCGACGAACTCAGAGCGGTTCTCGTTTGGCTCGAACCTGAGCCCATTGTGCGGTTGAGACCTTTGGTTATAAGCGCTTCCCAAGCGTCATCGTCTGCGGTAAGGGCGAACTGATTCGCACATTCGTATCTCCGAAACAGACGCCTCGAGGCGATGAGCTTTAACCGAGCGCCACTTCAACGAGCATCGACATTCAGATGGCGCGCGGCGGCTGTTGGTCAAGATCATCCGAAGAGTGCGGGGACGGGTTCGGCTTGAACGAGTTCGCGCGGTTGGTTGAGGTGGTTCAAGACCATCGTACGTGGATTGATTCCGAGCGCGTGATAGACAGTGGCGAGGAGTTGTGTGGGATGAACCGGATTTTCGGCGGGCGACGAGGCGGTCGCGTCAGACTTACCGTGGACCGCGCCGCGACGGATGCCCGCGCCGGCAATCAGGCCGGTGTAGCAATACGGCCAGTGATCGCGGCCATCGGGTGAGTTGCTGTTGCCTGAAGTGCTGACACCGAGACGCGGGGAACGGCCGAATTCTCCCACCGCGATAACCAGAGTATCCTTGAGCATGCCGCGCTGGTCGAGGTCTTCGAGCAGTGCGGAGAGGCCGCTGTCGAGCTTCGGGCAGTGAAGGTTACGGAGAGGGCCGAAGTTGGCCGCATGAGTATCCCAGGCATCGGTGTTGGGATCGCCATTGGCAACGGAGGGCCAATTCATTTGCACGAACTGAGTGCCAGCTTCGATCAGGCGGCGAGCCAGAAGACAGCCCTGACCGAAAGTGTGGCGGCCATAGCGGTCACGCACTTTGTCGGATTCTTTGGTGAGATCGAAAGCGTCGCGGGCGCGACCGGAGAGGATGAGGTCGAAGGCTTTTTCGTAGTAGCGATCCAAGGCGTAATTCGCCACGGCTTTCTCCATGTCCGGCATGGCGGCGTTCACCTGGTCGAGCAATTTGGCCCGGCGCGAGAGGCGCTCTTTCGAGACGTCTTTGCGCAAGGTGAGGTCATCAAGCTTAATCTCTTTGTTGGGATCCTGGTAGAAATAGTAAGGATCAAAAGCGGGGCCGAGGAACCCAGCGGTGCCCCCTTTGCCGATGACATTGCTCTCCTGGAGCGGACGCGGAAGCATGACAAACGGGAGCATTGGGCTTGTCGGCGGTTTAAGACGCGTGATTTGGGAGCCGGCATGCGGGAAATCGCTGGGCGAAGGCGGCTCGAGCTGGCCGGAAGGCGAGACGCGGTCCGGGGTGTAGCCGGTCATCATCTGGTAAATGGCGGCGGTGTGATTGAAAAGGCCGGCGGGGGTGTAGCTGAGCGAGCGGATGAGAGTCGCTTTATCCATTTGTTGCGCCAGCAGCGGCATGGTTTCGCTCAGCCAGATGCCTGGAACATTGGTCTTAATCGGCTTGAACTCACCGCGAATATTCGAAGGCGCGTCGGGCTTCGGATCCCAGATGTCGATATGACTTGGGCCGCCCTGGAGGAAAAGAAGGATGACCGATTTGGCGTTGCCCCAACCGCTTTTGTCGCTCCCTTCGGGCGCCGTGCTGGCGGCCCGCAGGCGCAAAATGTCGGCGAGCGTGACGCCAAACAGGCCCGCGCCACCGACACGCAAGAACTCGCGGCGGCTGAAGCCGTCGCAGGTGCTGCCACTTTTCCCCGGAATTGATAACATAGAGTCTCCTATCGGTTAAATAGAAACGCAGGGCTGTTCAAAAGCGCCCAGGCCAGATCCTGCGCGCCTTCCAGACGCGAAGGCGCGCTCGAGAAATCGGTGACGTTCAGCTCCTTCTCGGTCGGTGGACGGCTCAGGATCATATAATAAAGCTCTGCGACGACCTTTTGGTTGTTCGACTCGCGCTCGACGAGTTTTTCAATCGCGTTATGCGGGGCGCTCACGGCTTCGCCGACCGTCGAGCCGTTGATCAAACTCATGGCGTGCGAAAGGGTGATGTTGCTGGTGCGTTCGCATTCGCAGGCGGACTGGCGTTTGGGCCGGCCGAAAAGACTCAGGAACTCATCGCCGGCGACCTTGCCATCCGCAACTTCTACGGCGCGCATTCCTTTGGGCAGGCCGGCAAACGGCTTGTTCGCCCCCGTGACAAACGAGATGGCGTCGTAGAGTTGCTCGGCGGTTAAGCGGCGGGGACGGGCGTGCGAGAAATTGATCTGATCGTCCGAGTTCCATTTGTTCGGGAGAAAAGATAGCTGGTACGTGCGCGAATTGCAGATGGTGCGCATCAACTGACGGATATCGAATTGTCCGGCGATGAAGTTTTCGGTGAGCGCGTCGAGCAGGGCGGCGTTGCTCGGTGGATTGCTCGAGCGGATGTCATCGACCGGTTGAATAATTCCAATACCGAAGAAATAGCTCCAAACGCGATTGGCCATGGCCTTGGCAAAGAACGGATTATCTTTTGAAGCAAGCCAATCCACGAAAGCCTGGCGGCGATCTTCCTCGGGAGTGATGGCCGAGGCGGTTCCGTAAGGCACTTTCGGGCTGACGACCTTGCCGGTTTTGGGGTGCTCAACTTGCGTGGCGGGATTGCGATAGAGGATTTCCTCGGCATAGACATTGTGGGTCCCACCCGCTTCAACTTTCACTTCTTCCTTGCCGATGGGGCCTCGTTTGAAGGAAAGGTTCGCGAAATAGGCGGCGAATTCGTAGTACTGGTTTTGGGTCCAGCGCTCGAAGGGATGATCGTGGCATTTATTGCAATTGAAACGGACGCCAAGGAAAGTCTGGCTGACATCCTCGGCGATTTTTCCGGGTTCGCGCAGAACGCGGTAGTAATTCCCGGCGGGGTTTTTGTAGGAGCTGCCGTTCGCGAGAAGGATTTCGCGAACGAACTTGTCGTAAGGCTTGTTCTGTTCGATGGAGGCGCGAATCCAATCGCGATATTGCCAGATGGCTTTGGTGCCTAGATTCTCGCTGCTCAATTGAAGGAGGTCGGCCCATTTGTTGGCCCAGAACTCGACGTAATTTTCGCTGCCGATCAATTCATCGACGAGCTTGGCGCGTTTCTCCTTGCTCGGAGCTGAATTGGCGAGGAACTCGCGGACGCGCTCGGCTTTTGGCGGAAGACCGGTAAGATCAAGCGAAACCCGCCGGACGAATTCAGCGTCGGTGCAGAGTTCGGACGGCAGGATCTTCATCTTCTGCAGCTTCGCGTTGACGTGCTGATCAATGAAGTTGTACTCGGAAAGGTCAGCCCATTGATAGCCGGAGCGATCGCCCATGACGCGCAATTCCTCGGTGGCGTAATTTCCTTCGTAACGAATGAGGATCGCGGCTTCCCCGCGACGAATACCGGTCACGACGGCATTCTTAACTGTCGCGATTTCCCCGCTGCTGGAGCTGATCACGGCCTCGCGGGTCACGTCCCGAACGGAATCATCCGGATAATGCGCCAAAACGATGATCTCCTGGGTCATGCCCGGCAGCGTGAGGTCGATTTCGGGAGGCAGCACTTCGATTCGGTTGGCGCGCGCTTTCGCCTGATCTTCGAATTTCGTTCCCTGCGCAATCCAATCACGCAGGAGCTTATATTCGCGGGAGTCAGGCTTGAGAACCATGCCGCCTTCGTGCGGAACTTCGGCCGTGGGCTTAAGGAGCATCAAGCTCTCTTCGGCTTTGACGCGATTAAAACGGCGCCCGGCGATGTCGGTGATCAGCGCCTGGTAATCGAATTGAGGATCGTACCCGCGGAGGGACAGCTTAAAGCCGTTCTTGCCCTTGGCCGACCCATGGCAGGTCCCGGCGTTACAGCCGATCCTGCTCATGATCGGAACAACATCGCGCACAAAGCGAATAGGCGGGTTGTCCGCATTTTCGACCATGACGGGAAGGTGCGTTGACTGTCCAGCCGCCGAAACAAAAACCTCGCCCTCGCCTTTGGCTCGCGGAGAAATATATTTGTCGGCCTCGATCGCAAGGGCTTCGGATTGCGTGGTGAAAACGGCCTCGCTCGTGAGGTCAACCTTCTGGCCGTCCGCGGTTTTGCCCCAAACGAGGACACGGCGAGCATCGCGGGCATCATGCAGAGTCAATTGGGCCGGTTCGAGTTGAAGGACTGTAATCGGAGGAAGCGGCGGACGAGGGATGGCTTTCTCAGCTTCTTTGGCGGCAACGGTCCGGCCAAACGAAAGCGCGACCAAAAGAAAGCCGGAATATAAAATCTTCGGTTTCATCTCAAATAGCACGCGCGAGCCAGCGGTCGTTTTTTCCGGGCTTCCATGAGTCTATGAGAGGCCGGGGTTTACAGCAAGCGGTTTATCTCTTTGCCTTCTCTTTGCACCTTCTCATTGATTCTCTTGAAGCGACCTTTACACGTCCTGCTCCTCTCCCTATCCTCATTCGAAATGAGATCGAAGGGGGATTTGGCCTGGTCCGGAGGTTCGGCGTGACGACCGTTATTCTCACGGGCTTGCTGGCCGGCATCCTGCACGTTATCTCCGGGCCGGACCATTTGGCGGCGATAGCTCCGCTGACTTTTGCGAGCTGGCGGCGCGCGATCACGATTGGTTTTCGATGGGGGCTCGGGCATTCCAGCGGCGTTCTTTTTGTCGGCCTTCTGGCGCTGCTCTTCCGTGAAATGCTCCCGATCGAGTCGCTTTCGGGCGGCGCGGAGCGGCTGGTCGGCGTGCTGCTGATTGGGATTGGAGTGTGGGGACTGCGCCGGGCTTCACGAACGCATTTGCACGTTCACGAGCACGCGCATGACGGCGCGACGCACGTCCATTTTCATGCGCACGGCGCCGGACACGAGCCGGAGCAGCGCGCGCCGCACCAACACACCCACACGGCCTTTATGGTGGGAACGATTCATGGCATCGCCGGAAGTTCTCATCTTTTGGGAGTGGTACCGGCAATCATTCTCCCGTCACGCGCGCAGAGTATCTCGTATCTTTGTTCGTTCGGGATTGGAACGATCGCGGGGATGATCGCTTTCTCGTATGCGCTCGGTATAATCGGCAGAAGGTGTGCCGGGCAACCGCGCCTGTACAAACTGCTGGCGGTGGCTGCCTCTGTTTCCGCAGTGCTTCTAGGTTGTTACTGGACAATAGCTTAGGTGGACACGCGTCGAATTCTGGCCGAAAATCGCAAGAACGGCGGAAAATTTCTCTTGTCTTGTCACCAGTTTTTCACAAAATCACCGCCAGTCACCCTTGCAGGTGATAAATGCATAACTCATTAGCGGAGGAACCTAAATGA
>DASYTB010000229.1:0-3291 GCA_036002705.1 Verrucomicrobiia bacterium | reverse complement strand
AGCGAACGAAATGGGAGCAGTGGCGCGCCAAACAGGCCAAACAGGCCGCTCAAACGACGGTGAAGGGCCATGATACCATCGCCCTGGTCGGACTCGGGCCGGACGGAACAATCGCCGGCGGGTGTTCAACGAGCGGTCTCGCCTATAAGCTTCCCGGGCGCGTCGGCGATTCGCCCATCATTGGCAGCGGCCTCTACGTGGATAATGAGGTCGGCGCCGCCGGGGCAACAGGCGTTGGCGAAAATGTCATGCGATTTTGCGCCTCGTTCATGATTGTCGAATTCATGCGCCAGGGAATGCATCCGGTCGAAGCGTGCGTGGAAACAATTCACCGGATCATGCAGAAACATCCGCCGGGGACAGATCTGGCGATTAATTTCATCGCGCTGAACAAAAATGGCGATTTTGGCGGCGCGGGCACTGGACAGGGATTCGATTTCTCCGTCACGACGCCCACTTTTAGCAAGGTTATCCGCAGCCCTGGAGTAACTTCTGCATCCGTTGGGGTAATTGGCGGGCACGTCCAATAGCGCTGGGCCATCCTTCGCGAGATTGTAGAGCGCTAGAGTGGGACGGGCAGCAGTTTCGATCCGCAGATTACAACCGCTTTGGTGAAATGCGCGGCCTTGGCTAATGGCGACATCAGACCGTGGGCTCGAAAACTCGTTCCAGCTACCCATCCCGAGAAGGCGGGCAGGATGAGAAGCCTCTCACTGACAAGAAAACAGGGGAACTTGGCCGATTTGATGCCGTCGCCGAGAGAAATTGACGGATGTTCGTGGCCCATGATGATGAACGCGGAATCGTCGGTCGGACTCGATTCATGACCATGGAGGAGAAGGTACTCGCCGCTGCGCAGGGCGCTGTGAAGACCTATCATTTCCTGGCTCGGAAGCATCTTCTTTAAATTCCGGTCATGGTTGCCCAGGACGAGCTGAACGGAAACTTTGGCCGCGAAAGCCTCGAGCAGAGCCGAAAGCTCCGCGGCAATCTCATTCACAGGCGCCGCTTCATGGACAATGTCTCCGAGAAGGACAATGGTTTTCGGATTGTAGTAGGCAAAAAGGTCTTCAAGGCGGGCGAGGATGCCGTCGCTTGGCCCGAGTGGCAGCATCTGTCCGTTGAACCGTTGGGCCCACACGTAACCGAGGTGAAGATCGGCCACGGCGAGCGTGTCCTGTTCTTCGAGAAAGACCGCGCGGCGATGGTCCAGCCATAGGCGTGGAAAAATTTCGAGGCGCGAGCGCTCCATTTAGGTTTGCGGCGGTTCAAGCTTGCTCCACCAGAGATGGAAGAGGCGTTCGGTCATTTCACGAGGATCTTCCACCATGAGAGCTTCTTTAATTTTGGTCGCAAACAGCGCGAAGGACAAAGGTGGCACGCGCTCGATGGAAATCAAACGCATTGGTTTCGAGCGGGCTTGATCGAGAAAGCGCAGGGCGTTCTCCAGATCAATGTAAACGTGGACGGCATCGCGCCGCGCTTCGCGGAGGAGGATGTGATCGGGTTCGTGTTGCTGGAGAACATTGAAAATAACTTCCGCGGACCATTGAAGTTTGCGGAGTGATTTTTGTTCACCGAAGAAATTGCGGTAAACCATCATTCCGGTTTGGGCCGCATTGCGAAAATGATATTTAAGAAGATCGGAGCGGGAGAGCGCCGTGCGCAGATCATCCGCGAAACCCTGGGGATCGAGGAGCGCAGGGAGATCGGCTTCGGTGAAGACCTGTTCCGGTCGGACCGTCAGGACGAACCCATAATCATCCGGCGTGGCGATGGCGTTTCCACCGCGCAATCGGCTGATGCGGAGCGCGAGAACACGCGAGAGCGCTTCATTCGCGGAGCGGCCCACCAGGGAGTGAAAGAAATAGTGTCGCTGGCCGCGCGGTGGGAAATAACCTTTGGGCCTTGAGGCGGGTTTACGCCTTCGTTCCTCACCCTGGCCCTCTCCCCTCGGCGGCGAGAGGGAAGTTTTAGTGGAAGCAGCGGCGGCTTCGAGTTCGCGCGTCGTTTGTTCGGATTGATCGAGAAGTTCTTCGACCAGGAGGAACTCCGAAGTCGGAATGTCTGAAACTGCCGCTTGCGCGGCGTACATTTTGTAGATGATTTCGGCATTCGTCCGGCCGCAATCGAGGCGTTTGGAAATCCAGTCAACGTCTTCATTGAAACTGGAGTCGTTCTGTCGCGGGGCGGACGAGTCGGACGTCCCTTCGGGACTAAGGGCCCTTTTTTCTCGATGATCCCGGCGTTGAAACGCCGGGCTAGTTTCGGTTGTCCCTTCGAGACCACTGCGGAGTCGATCACGGAGTTCGCCGCGGAAGGCGACGATCTCTTCGGCGACTTTGTTCGTGAGCGGCATTTTGTTCGCGTTCCAACGGGGGACCGTCGGCGCGGCGGTATCAGCGCGGGCGACGAAGCATTCCATCATGCCGACGCGTTCGAGCCGAACAGGGCGGCCCGCGATGATGAAAACATCTCCGATTTGAAGGCCGCGAAGAAAGACCTCTTCGATTAAACCGAGGCTGCGGCCTTTGAGTTTCACCGCGACCATGCCGTCGTTCGGGATCACGCCGATGTTTTGCAGGAGATCGCGCTGGACGCGCCCGGGTTGGGTTTCGAATGAGTCCGCGCCAAGGATGATTTTTCCGAAAGTTTCGCTGTATTGTTTCTGAAGAGACTTGCCGCCGCCGGAGAGATATTCGAGCACGGCGTCGAAATCCGATTCGCTCAGATGGCGATACGGATAGGCCTGGCGAACAAGCGCGAGAGCATCGGTTTTCTTCCAGGCGCGAATACAACCCATGCTGACGAGATGCTGCGCGAGAACATCCAGAGGCGCTTGCGGAATGCGAATTTCATCGAGTTGTCGAGAGCGGGCGAGCAGGACCGTGGCGCAACATTCGACCAGGTCATTCATGTTGGTGGCCATGAGAAGACCGCGACTGACGACCTTGATATTGTGGCCGGCGCGACCGGTGCGTTGCAGCGCCCTGCTCACGCCTTTCGGCGTGGAAAGCATCACGACCAGATCGACCGAACCAATATCGATGCCGAGTTCGAGACTGGTCGAGCAAACGACGGCACGAAGCTCCCCGCGTTTGAGACGGTCCTCGACTTCGAGGCGCACATCGCGATCGAGCGAGGCGTGGTGGCATTCGATTTGGCTGCTAAGTTCAGGCAAAGCACTATGCAGCCAGAACGTGGCCGCTTCGGCGCCGGAGCGGGTGTTGCTGAAAATGAGAGTCGTGCGATTGGCAGCGACGAGGCGGGCCAGTTCCTTTATCAAACGCT
>DASYTB010000228.1:0-11736 GCA_036002705.1 Verrucomicrobiia bacterium | reverse complement strand
CTGACGAACTACACGTTTAAATTTACTCGTGTGTGCATGTGCGATCATCTCATTCTGAACGGGACGGTAACGGTGAAGAACGGCCAGGTAGTTGCGGTGGCTGACGTGAACGACCGGGGGCTTCCCATCGCCAATCCTGATCTTTCCGAGTTCAAATCGATCGAGGAATTGTTCGAATTTATCAGAACTGAGCAGCCAAAAGCGGAGGTAACCAAGGTGAGCTTCGACGAGGGGCTGTACTTTCCGGCCCGAATCGACGTGGACTACATAACGCACGCCGCGGACGATGAGATTTCTTACTTGGTTAGCGACGTTAAGGCACTTCCGTAACCGATTCTCGGCGCATGCTAAGTACGCGAAGAAAACTGCTTTGCTGAAGTGAATGCTTTGAAACCGGGTCCCGTTGGGCCGTGTGCGAGGTTTTCGGCACACTTCTCGCGGAGGGGCATCAATTGGGCGACAGGAGCGAGTTTATCCCGCGCTTGCTTTTGGGGGAGGCCCCCTTCATTCTCACGCGATTCTTTGGTATGTTGAGCCAAGGAGCTCGGAAGCACTGAATGAGTAACGAAGAAGAGGAGTCGAAAAAAACGGAGTCCGAACTGGGTCTGGATCTGGATCTGCATTTCCTGCCGTCCTGGGCGCAGCAGCCTTCCGTCAATCAATACGAGAAGTTTTCCGGCCAGGAGGGCCGCGATGCAGGCAGAGAGCGCCGGGGCGGTGACCGTGGTGACCGCGGGCCCCGCCGTTTTGATCGGCCGCGTCCGCCTGGAGGTGGTGTGTCTGGCATGCAGCCGGGTGGCCGGCCACCGCAACGTGGGTCGCGTCCCGAAGGGCGAGGGCCGGATCGGCGCGGGGATATGCGTGACCGTGGCCCGCGACGCGGTGGTCCGGGTGGCAGACCCGGAGGAGATCGCCCCGAGATCAAATTGCCTGAGCTTGAGGTCACGTTTTTTCCGGAGGAGAAAGGCGTTGAATCATTGGCGCGGCAGATCAAACTGAGCGGGCGGGCCTACCCTCTTTTTGAGATTGCTTACCTCGTTCTGAAAAAACCGGAACGTTATCATGTCCAACTCACCGCGAAAAAGAAAGAGGACGGCCAGCCGGTGCAGCCTCTTTATATCTGCGGTTTGGATGACACGCTCTGGTTGGACGAAAACGAGGCGATGCGGCATGTGCTCGATAAACATTTCGGCACGTTTTACGCCAGCGAGAGAATCCCGACCGACCCGCCCAAAGGGGTTTATACTTTCGTGGCCCAGTGCGGCATGAGCGGAACGATTCTTGGTCCGCCCAACTACCACGATTATCAGAACAAGCTTCGAAAGCTGCACCAGGAACGGTTTGCGCGGATGCCTTTCGACATGTTCAAGGCGCGCATCAGGATTGTGAAGGACGAGGCCGTGGTCAAGAAATGGCTCGAGGACCAAAGCTTCCGGACCGAGTACACGTGCCTGAACATACCCGAAACGATCAAGCTCAATTCGCGCGAGGACGTTGAAAAACATTTTCGCGAAACTCACCTGGCGAATGTCATTAAGTCGGTCGCGAACTACACCATGGCGGGAACCGCCGTGGCCAATATTGAGAATCGGGCGCTTCATTCGTTGATCCGCCGCTCTTACGACGAGCAAATGCGTTTCCCGCTGAAGGTCGTGAATATCCTCAGCGGCCAATTCGCCCGCCAGGGACTGCAGTTCTTCAAGGTGAACAAGAGCGTCACGCATGTCGCCGTGGCTCGGCCGCATTATTTGGATCTGGAAGCGGTGAGTGTTTCTGACGGAATAAAGCGAATTGTCGAATTCATCGACTCCCACCCGCGGACCACTCGCAAGAAGCTGGTTGATGCGCTCGCGCCCGGCGCCGGACAGGCCGTCCCGGCTGCTCCCGTGGCCGCAGCCGCGCCCGCCGAGAGCTCGCAAGCTGCACCCGAAGGCGCGGCCGCTGTAGCTCCCGCCGCACCGGTTGCTTCGCCCGAAGCCTCCGCCGCGATCAGCGATCTGCATTGGCTGGTTCATCAAGGGCACGTCATCGAGTTTGCCAACGGCATTCTGGAAACGGCCAAGAAGCCTTTGCCCCGCCCGCCGAAACCGGAAAGGAAGCAAAAACCGGATCAACCCGCGGAAGTGCCGACAGCTCCTGCCGAAGCCGAAGTCACCACTCAGGACGGAATCGCTCCCGGGCAAGGGGCCGACGCGGAGGCCGCGGGCGCGCCGACGGACGCCGAGCTTCCCGAAACGAGCGCCGCGGTCCAGGACGAAAGTGGCGCTTCTGCCGGAGCGGCCGTTCCGGGAACGCCAGAATTTCCGCCGTCGCAGGGTTCGCCAGCGCACCCGGCCGAGCCCGTTGTGAGCGGCCACTCGAGCGAACTTTCGGTTTCACCCGAACAAAAAACACCGGATCAACAGACATGAACACGGACCTGACCAAGCAAGCGCCACGCAGCCCGCGAGTGCGGCTGGGGGGATTCGCCGTCCTCCCGCGCATCCTGGATAAGTGCCGCGCGATCGTCGCGGGAAAAAACGGCGAATACAAATTCAATTGTCCGCTCGACCAGCGATTCTTTGGCTTCGT
This sequence comes from Verrucomicrobiia bacterium, assembly GCA_036002705.1. Classification (GTDB taxonomy): domain Bacteria; phylum Verrucomicrobiota; class Verrucomicrobiia; order Limisphaerales; family SXQI01; genus DASVNK01. The sequence goes on along the minus strand of DASYTB010000228.1, from coordinate 9,165 downwards.
GCAAGTCGATGCTGAAGCCTTTAAGGCTCAGGTTAAAAAGGACAAAGGCGACGGCGAGATGCTCGCGTGGGTAATAAAGACCTCAAAGCGAAAGCCCGAGCCCTTTGAAATCACCGCCTGGTCCAGAGATCAGGAAGAGCGAGTGCCGTCCGACGTCGAGAGCCGCGAATACTTTCACAATCTACACAAGCACTACGGCCCCGATCGCGAAGACATCGTGACCTGGTTCGATCTATTGGACCTCGACGATTACGTGAGCTTCGGCGGGAAGGCGTGAGTTTTTTTCAGGTTTAGGAGTTCACAAAGGACCAGGCTTCGTGCTAGGTTCTGGCCCATGGAGAAGCTTTTTGACCCGCTCGGCTGCGACTGTTGTTCTGAACTCTCCCGGCGTCAGTTCTCAAAAAAGGAGCGCTGATGGGCGCGGCCGCGACCGTTGCAACGTTGCCGGGCGCGCGTTTGCTCGCGTCTTCGGCGCGCGGCAGCGAAACCCTCGTGGCGACCCTCTTTAGATCGCTCACCAAGCAGCAACGGAAAAGCGTTTGCTTCGGCTTTGATCACCCGCTCAGGCTGAAGGTGGATAACAACTGGCAAATTACCGACAAGAAGGTGACCGATTTTTTCAACAAGGATCAGCAGGAGATGATCCGCCAGATTTTTCTCGGATTGCACAGCCCGGAATACTCCGAAACCGTCATGAACCAGGTGATTCACGACAGTGGCAAAGAAGGTTTTGGAGGCTGTTCCATCGCGCTTTTCGGCGAGCCGGGCACTGGAAAATTCGAATTTGTGCTGACTGGACGGCATTGCACGCGGCGATGCGACGGTGATTCTGTGGAAGGAGCCGCTTTCGGAGGGCCAATCTTTTATGGGCACGCCGCGAAAGGGTTCAAGGAGAAACCGGATCACCCGGGCAATGCTTATTGGTACCAGGCCCTGCAAGCGAATGAGGTTTTCAAGATGCTGGATGGCAAGCAGAGGGAAATCGCCTTGCTCGGCACCGGACGCGAAGAGGTCGGAACAGACACCGTGAAACTGACGGGTAAAAAGACGGGGCTGCCGGGCATCCCAATGGCCGAGCTTTCGCGGGATCAAAAGGACCAGGTGAGGAAGACATTGGCTAGCTTGCTCGCGCCGTTCCGAAAGGCGGATGCGGAGGAGGCGATGAAGCTGATCGAAGCGAACGGCGTGGATTCTTTGCACATGGCCTTTTATAAAAACCAGGATATCGGAAATGGAACGGCGTCTGGCACGTATGGCAAATCGAGGGGCCGGCCATGCTTTGGTACTTTCGCGGTGATCCTCACGTGCATACGTGGGTTCACATCCGGAGGGACGTGCAAACTAGTGCGTAGGGACTCGGCGGCCTCGGGTAGTCGTCTTCATGCCGCGGAGTGCGCGACGATATGCGTTGCTGGAGGTTTAGGTGAAATGAATAGGCCGCGTGCTCTCCCGCAGTTTCGCGGCTTGCTTTTTCTTGCCTTTTCCATCAGACGGTTTAAAAGATTCAATCCGTTTTGAACGGTTTAACATCTAGATCCGCGCCGAATTAAAACCGGCGTGTGAATCGACGGGCACGAAGTGTCCACAGGCCCAAAAAAGAACGGCTTCGCTGCGCTCCGCAATGGTGCGTTGCATTCGAATGCCCGGCGGGAAATGGTACAGACGGGAGGATCTCTCTTTCAGTTATTTGGACTGCCCAGGTCAACTGGGCAGATTTACGGACTGCTGTATCTTTCGTCCATGCCGCTTTCCCTGGACGACTTGACGGAAATTCTCTCGATCAGCAAAGGGAGCGCGAGCACAGGAACCCGGCTGCTCTCGGGATGGGGGGCAATCCGCCAAGTTTGGGTGCCGGGAGACCGGCGGGACCATTTTGAGGCGCTTGGAGATTTTGCTCAATTGTTGCGCGCGAGCTTTAGTGAATTCGTAAAACCCCGATTATATAATTCTGAGCGTCGGCTGGCTTCAATTTCTGAGGAATTGGAGCGAGACGCGGAGCGAGGCGCGCTCTCGAGAGAAGAGTATCGGTTTTGCGCCGAACGCCTCCGGATGCTCTTGCGCTTTCAAAAGAAGATGCAAAGTTTTGGGCCGATTGCGGAGAAGTTATTCTTATAAATAAATGAAAATTGCTGTTGTCGGTTTAGGGTATGTCGGATTGCCTCTGTCACTGCAGTTTGCGCGCTCAGGGGTCAATGTCATAGGGCTGGATATCGATCCGGAAAAGATCCAGGCGATCAATTCTGGGCGCAGTTATATTAAGCATATCGAGAGTTCGGCTATTGCCCAGCAGTTGGCGAACAAAAGCTTCATTTCGTCCACGGATTTCAGGGAAGTGCGCAACGTCGAGGCGGTGATCATCTGCGTGCCCACGCCGTTGAACAAGAATCGCGAGCCGGATATTTCGTACATCATCAAGACGGGTGAGAGCATCGCGCCGCACCTGCACAAGGGAATTCTTGTCGTGCTGGAATCGACGACTTATCCCGGAACGACGGACGAAGACCTTCGGGCCGTGCTGGAAAAAGGGTCTGGGCTCAAGGCTGGTTCCGATTTCCATCTTGCCTTCTCGCCAGAGCGTGAAGATCCGGGCAACCCGAGCAGCCGTGTCGCGGAAATCCCCAAGGTGATCGGCGGCCTTACGCCTACATGCCTCGATCGAGCGAAGGCGCTTTACGGTCAAGCTATCAAAACGCTCGTTCCTGTGTCGTCGTGCCGGGCGGCGGAAGCGACCAAGCTCCTGGAAAATATTTTCCGCAGCGTGAATATCGCCTTGGTAAATGAATTGAAGGTCGTTTATGACGCGATGGGCATCGACGTTTGGGAAGTAATAAATGCCGCCAAAACCAAGCCGTTTGGCTATATGGCATTTTACCCCGGCCCCGGCCTCGGTGGCCACTGTATTCCGATCGATCCCTTTTACCTGACGTGGAAAGCGCGTGAGTATGGCCAGAATACTCGCTTTATCGAGCTCGCCGGCGAAGTGAATACGTCCATGCCTCAGTATGTCGTGAGCCGCGTCATGGAAGCCCTGAACGACCGGACGAAAGCATTGAAGGGCAGCAAGGTCCTTCTGGTCGGCCTCTCTTATAAGGCCAATGTGGACGATGACCGGGAATCTCCTACCTATGTTTTAATGGAGTTATTGAAATCCCGCGGAGCAGAGGTTTCTTATCATGATCCTTTTGTTCCTGTGGTTCGGCTTACTCGCGAACATCCACATTGGGCAGGAACGAAATCCATCGCGTGGGATAAGAATACCATCTCGCAATTTGACCTCGTCCTGATCGCGACGGCGCACGACGCGGTGAATTATAAAGAGCTTGGCAATTGGGCGAAGTGCATTGTCGATACGCGCAATGTCATGCGCCAGGTGCCCAATCCGGTGGCTGCCGTGTATAAAGCCTAGAAGCCTTCGCGGCTCTTTTATTTCCATTGGTTCCACTATTAGACGTTAACGCTCAGAACGGACCCCTGGAAGGGGAGCTCAAAGCGGCATTTGATCGCGTTCTGAAGTCCGGCCAATTCATCATGGGGCCGGACATCGGCGCCTTGGAATCCGAGATTTCGGAGATGGCGGCGGTAAAGCATGCTATTGGCGTTTCCTCGGGAACCGACGCCATTCTTCTGGCTCTGATGGCCCTTGGAGTCAAAAGCGGAGATGAGGTGCTCTGCCCAAGTTTCACGTTCTTTGCCACGGCCGGTTGCATCGCGCGAGCAGGCGCTACACCCGTCTTTGTCGATGTAGATCCGCTGACCTTCAACTTGGATCTTACGGATGCGGCGAAGAAGGTTACCCGAAGGACTAAAGCGATCATTCCCGTGCATTTGTTTGGCCAGTGCGCGGACATGGACCAGGTGGTGCAACTCGCTCAGGCACATGGTGTGACCGTCATTGAAGACGCGGCCCAATCGTTGGGCGCGACTTATCGAGGTCGCGCCGCCGGGGCCATCGGCTCATGTGGCGCTTATAGTTTCTTCCCTTCAAAAAATCTTGGCGGACTCGGTGACGCGGGTATGCTCGTTTGCAACGAAGACACGCTGGCCGAAAAGGCGCGGCTCCTTCGGACCCATGGAGCAAATCCGAAATACTATCATAAGGAGATAGGCGGAAATTTTCGTTTGGACTCGTTACAAGCCGCTTTCCTGCGAGTGAAACTCGCGCACTACGGAAGCTATAACGCTCGCCGCAGGGCTAATGCCGCCTATTACACGGAGAAATTGAGCAAGCTGCCTGGTGTGGTACTGGCTACTGATTACGAGCACAAGACCGGCGACGCCGTCCGCCTTGTTCTCCCAACTGAGATGGTGGGGTGTAACCACATTTGGAACCAGTACACTGTCCGAATTCCCGGTCCTGGGCGGCGTGACATTGTCCGAAACAAGCTGGCCGACGCCGGCGTTTCCAGCGAGATTTACTACCCCATTCCGTTGCACAAACAGGAATGCTTTGCCTACTGTTCGGGCGGGCAGCCGGACAGTTGCCCAGTTGCATCAAGAATAGCTTCGGAGGTACTTAGCATACCCATTTATCCCGAACTTACGAAAATGCAAGTGGACGCCGTGGTGGCAGGAATAGGAAAAGCGCTCTCGTAACTTGCCTATTTGAAAGATGCGAAGCCATTCGATTACAGCGGAACCGAGGGCGAGGCTTACCACGAGCGGCGGAGTTTGCCCCCAGAGGGTGAATTGTGGATGGGCCGTGTTCGAGCGGCAAAAATTCAACCGTATCTGAAAACGGCGGATAAAGTTTTTGAGTACGGGGTGGGCTTCGGCTGGAACTTAATGGCGTTGCGTTGCGCCGAGAAGATTGGATTTGATGTCGCGCCTAACGTGCGTTCCAAAGCTGAAAGGCGGGGCATTCGTTTTGTCTGCAATCCCGGAGATATCCCGACGGACTCGATTGACGTGGCGCTTTGCCATCACACCCTAGAGCATCTGCCCAATCCGGCGGAAGCTCTTCTAACCCTGTTCAAGTTGCTTAAATGCGCCGGGAGGCTCTTGCTTTTCGTTCCCTACGAATTTGAACGGAAGTATAGGCGATTTGATCCGCCGTCCGACCGCGCGCATCATTTGTATTCGTGGACTCCGCGGACCCTCGCGAATCTCGTCCAGGCGCAAGGTTTTCGGATCGACTCGGTGCGCCTGCGGCGTTTCCGTTTTGACCGCGTGGCTGCGGTCGCGGCGCTTAAATTGCGTGTTGGTGAAGTGGGCTATCGTTTTATTCGGAGCATCGGCCTTTTGCTTCTCCCGGAATATGAAATCTCACTGGTTGCGCGCAAGGCCTAGTTTGGTATGCGTGTCCTCGTAACCGGCGTCGCGGGATTTATTGGTTACCATGTCGCGGCGAAGTTGCTCGCCAACGGCACGGAGGTTGTTGGAATTGACAATCTCAATGACTACTACGATCCGAAGCTGAAACTTGCGCGTCTGGTGCGGCTCGAGGGGCGCCCCGGATTTCAGTTTCGCAAGATGGATATCGCAGACCCGGCTGGAATGGAGAGTTTCTATGCCGAGATTCGTCCGGAAAGAGTCATTCATCTCGCCGCCCAGGCCGGCGTTCGCTATTCGCTCAAAAATCCGCACGCTTACGTAGATAGTAATCTCGTCGGCTTCATGAATATCCTGGAAGGCTGCCGCCACAATAACGTGCAGCACCTGGTTTATGCGTCCTCGAGTTCCGTTTATGGCGCGAACACAAAAATGCCGTTTTCGGTTCACGACAACGTCGATCACCCAGTCAGCCTCTACGCCGCGACAAAAAAGGCCAATGAACTGATGGCTCACACCTATAGCCACCTCTATGCGCTGCCGACCACCGGCCTACGCTTCTTCACCGTCTATGGCCCCTGGGGCCGGCCGGATATGGCCTTGTTTCTCTTCACAGACGCGATTCTCCATGGCCGTCCAATCGATGTATATAACAATGGAAACATGCAACGCGACTTTACCTACATCGACGATATTGTCGAAGGCGCGATCCGCGCGACCAATCAACCCGCGAGGCCCGACCCACGCTGGAACAGCAAAGCCCCCGATCCCGGCACGAGTCGAGCGCCTTACAAGATTTACAACATCGGCAATAATCAACCTGTCGCGTTGCTGGACCTGATTAAAACGCTCGAAGACTGCATCGGAAAAACCGCGATCAAAAATTTCCGACCCATGCAGCCTGGAGATGTCTCTGCAACTTTTGCGGATGTCGATGATCTTGTGCGCGACGTCGGGTTTCAACCGAAAACAAGCATCGAAGTCGGAGTGCGGAATTTCGTTCATTGGTATCGCGACTTTTATAAGCTCTGACCGCGACGCTGACTCTGAAATGTTGAAATCTAAAATCGTGATTCCGCTTTTAGCCTGTCGCTTTTTAGCCTTCATTTCGTGACCGCGACCCAAGAAAATCTGCGCGAGTTTTGGAAACGCCTCTGCCTGGATGAACGATTCGCGAACGCGCCCTACAAAATCGAGACCAACGCCCAGGGGCAAATCATCATGAGTCCGACCCGCAACTGGCATGGCTTCTACACCGCCGAAATCACAAAGCTTCTGGAGAAATTCCTGCCGCACGGCAAAATCATTGTTGAATGCGCGGTAGATACCACCGGAGGAACAAAAGAAGCGGATGTCGCGTGGCTCTCGCCGGGGCGCTTTGAAATCGTTAAAGACCAGTTCAGCTGCTCGGTAGCTCCCGAGATTTGCGTCGAAGTCGCGTCGACCTCGAACACGTTTCAGGAGCTGATGGGCAAGAAAGATCTCTATCTCGCCGCCGGGGCCTTGGAATACTGGCTCTGCGACGAGAAAGGCCTGATGCAGTTTTTCGATCCGAAAGGATTGCTTCAGCGCTCGACCCTTTGCCCCGACTTTCCGGTAAAAGTCGAAACCTGATCTCGGCGGAGCGGTCGTTTTGGAGTTCCTCGCTTTCATTTTCCGGGCCCAAGGCTCTGGTCAAAAGCCAAAATCAGCTAGCGGGTTCTGATACTGGAGGAGACTCCGTTGCTACAGATTCGTTCGGCTCCAGGCCGAAAAGCAGATCGCGCGCTTTCAAGATTTTAGCGTAATCATCGTCGGACGTCGCTCTGCATATTTTTGGCCAACTCAGCTTGATGAATCAAAGCCATGCGGGCGGCAACGAATTCGAACTTATCACGCTCCAAGGCCAGACGCTGCCGGGCCAAGTCGAGCTGGCTTTCCGCGATTCGGGTTGAGCGTTCCTTTTGTTCGTGCGCTTTTTGTTTCATGATCCATCGGGAAACCTGACCAAAGGCTTTGGCGTCCAGGGGCGAGGTGGAAAGCTGGAAGGCAATGCTATCGAGCGATTCTTCGGTGGCGGATCGAAGCGCCCGAACGGCCTCCGGGCCGGATGTTACCTCCGCGGCATCGGCAACGTGCTGCGTTTTTACGGCGGACGCGTAACGGAGGTAAAAACGATTTGCTGGGCATCGGTCAGGTTAAACAGGGTGCTGTCAGTGCGAAGTTTGATCATAGCTTTTGTTTCTAAATAGAGGTTAGAGGTTTAGACGTTTCAGGGCTGGAAATTGGACTCTGGTTTATTAGGTTTGATTTGGTTGACCGGGTCGCCCCACTTCAAAAAATAGCGTGAATAGCGAGAACAGAGTGGGAACAGCGCGAACGGGAGATCGACGTTCGATGAATGAATGGCTGCGAAGAACGGCAATGCGGCAGGCCAATCGAGCCGGACTGGACCGATCAGATGTGGGGCCACTCGTTGAAGAACGCGAATAAAAGGCTCGATCAAGTCGAGAATTTTATTCGGATTCGTTTTATTTAATCCGAGTGACCATGAATATGTTCCGTGATCATGGCTATCAGAGGCCGGTTCTTCTGCCAACAGGTTTCAAGGCAGGGGCGTTTTTGATGAGTTTCACTCAATTTTCGACAAACCAACTTTGAAGGCCAGCGATGTGCCGGCAACTTTGCGGAAGTGGATGATCCAGGGCGAAATCTAGAGTTTCAGCCGAGAACGGGCATTGAAACCGGCCAGCGGAATTTCTCTGGGTGGTATCGTGGATTTCACAGAGTGTAGTTCGGTGCAGGACTTTGGTCCAAATTATGATTCGGTTCGCTCTGGTAGGGTGTGGGAAAATCGCTGAACGGCACGCGAAATTGCTTGGTGGCGGGCTTGTTCATGGGGCAACACTACGAGCGGTGTGCGATACGGACCGTGCGCGGGCAGACGCGCTCGCAGGGCAATACCACGTTGAGGCGTTCTACGGTCTTCCTGATTTGCTCCGGGTGAATGGAATCGACGCGTTTACAGTGTTGACGCCAAGCGGATTGCACGCGAGAAGCGTTGTAGAACTAGCGTCGTCTGGGAGGCCGATTGTCGTGGAGAAGCCAATGGCTCTAACGCTTGACGATGCGGACCGAATGATCGAGGCGTGTGACGGGAATCGCGCAAAGCTATTTGTTGTAAAACAAAATCGGTTGAATAAGCCGGTTCAGGCCCTGCGACAAGCAATTGAGGCTGGGCGTTTCGGAAAACTCGTTCTCGGAACCGTCAGAGTGCGGTGGTGCCGGCGCCAGGATTATTATGATCAGGCGTCCTGGCGTGGAACCTGGGCTTTCGATGGCGGCGTGCTCGCAAATCAGGCAAGTCATCACCTTGATCTCCTGGAATGGATGATGGGGCCGGTGGATTCCGTTTTTGGACTAGCTACCACCGCGTTAGTTAAGATTGAGGCCGAGGATACGGCTGTCGTTTCATTGCGTTTTCGTAACGGCGCCCTCGGCGTGATCGAAGCCACAACGGCTACTCGCCCGAAGGACTTGGAAGGGTCTCTTTCCATTCTCGGCGAGAATGGAGCTGTCGAAATAGGTGGATTTGCAGTGGACAAACTGAAGACCTGGCAATTCCAGCCTCAGACCGAGGCGGACGCGCGCGTTTTCGAGGAATCGGGGAATAATCCCGCGCATCCAGCGGGCTACGGGCATGCGCAATACTATAATCACGTCGTGGATTGCATTCAAAACAATGGGCAACAACTCGTGGACGGACTCGCTGGGCGTCGCAGCCTCGAACTGATTACCGCAATTTACGAATCCATTGAAACCCGGCGCGAAGTCGCGTTGCGCTTTTGGCCAGAGCGTTGTCGATTGGGCCTTCGGAGTCCTCAAGCGTCCTAGGTATATGCCCGAGCCAATAATTCG
>DASYTB010000227.1:0-5981 GCA_036002705.1 Verrucomicrobiia bacterium | reverse complement strand
GAGCGCGAACAGACTCATGAATCGCCTGCAACGTGCGGCCAAGGCATGTTTGCTCGTTGTGCGCTGGAATAATGAATGAAATCAGGGCAATGCCTGATTCGACACTTGTCATGCAATTTGCTCACGGGACAGGCAGTTCATCAAAGATTCTCTGGATGACCATTTCGCTGGTTTTTCCTCGGCCTCGGCTTCGTAGGTGATGGTCACGCGCGTTTCGGTCACGATACGGTTCGTGCGAATCTCGATCTGACGGATTTTTTTTGAGAATCTCGCGAGAAATCATGGCAACGCGGAATGAACAGGCCGCAATTGGGATTGAAGATTCAATCGTGGCGACGCCAGCGAAGCACGCGGCCGTCAAGCCCGGCACGAACAGCCCACTAATGTGGCCATGAGGCAATCGCCAGAGTTCAGGTTGTTCCCACTTTTGCCAAAGTTCCTCGATCGGTTGTTTCCCCTGCTTCGACTCGAATAAAAGTCCCGTCCGTCGGGCCTTCTATTCCGATTCACGGGTGACCCGCCGTAACGGAAGAATTCTCTTACCGAAACCGTCCGTCCATGGCTCTCGGCTCAGCCCCGTTTGCACTTTTTGCTCTTCGGACCATTCCGGACCATTCGAGCTTGATGTTTCGTCCAACACGTTATCTACACGAAACAACACAATAATTCCCAACGGTGACACTGCTTATTCAACTAACAATCAACAGCATCCAAAAGGAAATCAATGAATACAGAAATTCACGTCCAACGACACAATAACCAAACGTCTGACACTAACCCGGAAACACCTCCGGCATCGCCACCAGCGGTTCGATCCGGCCAATTCGCCGCCGACCGCGCCACGCGCAAAGCTCGCGCGGGCTCTTTCTTCGGTCGTCTCACTGAAGAACAAAAGCTCCAGCTCGCCATTTGGTTCGCCGAAAATAAAACCCTCATCGAAATCCAGCGTCTGGCCGCCCTTCCGCCCCCGGAAGGCTTCGGCATTCAAACCCACCTCACCACCCTTTCACGCCTGCGCGCCTCCAACGATGCGCTCCCCGCGATCAGCCGCATCGGCGAACTCCTCGATTCCCTTGACGACATCGAGGCCGCCACAGACCTCGACCAACTCGGTCGCATCCAGCGAGTCATTTCCCATCTTCTCCACGAACGCGCGTTTTACCTGGCCAGTAACAAGGCTGAATCAAAATCCCTCGCTCGCCTTCTCACCAGTATCGAACGGCTTTCCGCGCTCGAGCACAAACGCCAAAAAATCGTGCTCGAACGCGAAAAGCTCACCAACCAATCTCCCCGTCGGCACCAGGTCGAACTCAATATCGTCCGGCCCCCGCTCGCCAGTTCAGAATCAGTCAACCCGGCCTGCGAAGACCCATCGCGACATGATCAAAAGGCCGGGCAACCAAGCGAACCAACGGCAACAAATCCGACGCACTCCTTGCCAATCCGATCCGAACTTCCTACCATCGGCTCATCAAGGACATCGCCATGATCAAAATGCTTCTGATATTATTCGCACTCACCTTTTGCCTCGCCACCACCGCCATGGCCGCGGAGAACAGCGTGGCTTCCCCAAAAAAGGGCAGGCTTCGCCACGTCGTCGCTTTCAAATTCAAAGACACCGCTTCCAAAGAGGACATTGAAAAAATCGTCGAAGCATTTGGCGCGCTGAAGAAAAAAATTCCAACAATCCTCTCTTACGAATGGGGCGCCAACAACAGCCCTGAAAATCACAACAAAGGTTTTACCCACGCCTTTACCCTGACCTTCAATTCGGAGAAGGATCGCAATGATTATCTGGTTCATCCCGCGCACAAGGACTTTGGCAAGTTGCTCGGGCCGTTCCTCGCCGACGTCTTCGTCATCGATTATTGGATTCAGGACTGACGACAAAATCGCTCGCTCCATTGCGGAGCGGCAAGTCCGGGGGATATTTGGGCATGATTTTAACCGCCGAGGAGTTGGGAAGTCTGGTTGAAGCGCGGCACAAGTCGCCGCATCAACTTTTAGGGATGCATCCGCTGGGTGACGGCTCGGGCGTGGTGGTCCGCGCTTTTCAGCCGGGTGCGGCGAAAGTCGAAATCGTTCCCACGCACGAGAAGAACAAACCAGGCTTCGAGCTGAAGCGCGTTCCGAACACCGATGTGTTCGAAGGTCACACCCGCGGCTCAACGACCGTCTATGCTTACGATCTCGTCGTCCACGATGGCGACACGAACAAGCGGCAGTTCCGGGATGCGTATTCCTTTCTCCCCACCCTGGGCGAGATGGACGTTTATCTTTTCGCCCAGGGCAACGAGCTTCGCATTTTCGACAAGCTCGGCGCGCATCTTCGTGTCATCGATGGTGTCCATGGCACCAGCTTCGCCGTTTGGGCGCCGAACGCTCAGCGCGTCAGCGTCGTCGGCGATTTCAACAATTGGGATGGCCGGGTCCATGCCATGCGCATTCTCGGTTCGTCCGGCATTTGGGAGATTTTTCTCCCGGGCCTGGCTGAAGGAACTCTCTACAAGTTCGAGGTCAAAGACCTTCACGGCAATCTCACCGTCAAAACCGACCCGTACGGCGCGTTCTACGAAGTCCCTCCGAAAAATGCTGCCATTGTCTGGGACAACGAGAAATTCAAATGGACCGACGCGCCATGGCTCAAGCGCCGCGCCAAAACCGAAATCCTTCGCGCCCCGCTCAGCATTTACGAAGTGCATCTCGGCTCCTGGCGCAAGAAAAGTCCCTTTGAAGGCCTCTCCTATCGCGAACTGGCCGATCCTCTCGTGGACTACCTGAAGAAGATGGGCTTCACCCATGTCGAATTCCTGCCCGTGGCCGAGCACGCCTTTTATCCCTCCTGGGGCTACCAGGTCACCGGCTTTTACGCTCCAACCTCGCGCTACGGCACGCCCGACGATTTTCAGTATCTCGTCAATCGTCTGCACGAAGCGAACATTGGCGTGATTGTCGATTGGGTGCCGGCCCACTTCCCGCGGGACGATTGGGCTCTCGCCCATTTCGACGGCACCGCTCTCTACGAACACGAAGACCCCCGCAAAGGCGCGCACCAGGATTGGGGCACGCTGATCTTTAATTACGGCCGCCACGAAGTCCGAAATTTCCTCGTCGCGAACGCCATCTTCTGGTGCGAGCGCTTCCACATCGACGGCCTGCGCGTCGATGCGGTCGCCTCCATGCTTTATCTCGATTACTCACGCAAACAGGGCGAATGGATCCCGAACCAATTCGGTGGACGCGAAAACCTCGAAGCTGTCGAATTCCTCCGTGCCTTCAACCATTTCGTCCACACTCAATGCCCCGGCGTCATCACCATTGCCGAAGAATCGACCGCCTGGCCGCAGGTCACGCGCCCGCCTTATCTGGGCGGCCTCGGTTTCTCCTTAAAATGGAACATGGGTTGGATGCACGACACGCTGAATTACTTCCGCCGTGATCCTGTCTTCCGCAAATATCATCAGAACGATCTTACCTTCGCCATGCTCTACCATTTCCACGAGAACTTCATCCTGCCGCTCTCGCACGATGAAGTGGTGCATGGCAAAGGCTCGTTGCTCCAGCGCATGCCGGGCGATCCCTGGCAGCGCTTCGCGAATCTCCGCACCCTGCTTTCCTACCAGTGGACTTTTCCCGGCAAGAAGCTCCTGTTCATGGGCGGCGAAATCGGCCAATCCACCGAGTGGAACGCCAATGGCAGTGTCGAATGGTGGCTTCTGGAAGCCGGTCCATATCACGCCGGCGTCCAGCGGATGATGGCGGACTTGAACAAACTTTATCAACGCGAGCGCGCTCTCTGGGAAAGCGATTACGATTACGACGGCTTCTATTGGGTTGATTGCGGCGACGCCGAAAACAGCGTTCTCTCTTTCGTGCGCCAGAATCGAGATCGTACCAGCACCCTCGCCGTCGTCCTGAACTTGACTCCCGTCGTTCGCGGCAGCTACCGCATCGGTCTGCCCAAGGGCGGTGTCTGGAAAGAAGTTTTCAACAGCGACTGCGAAATCTACGGCGGCGGTAACCAGGGCAACATGGGCCAAATCATCGCCACCGATTCGCCGATGCACAACCAGCAACACTCGGCCTCCATGACTTTGCCGCCGATCGGTGTGGTGGTATTCAAGCCCGAAGCGTAGTTGCTCAAAGACCAGCAATCGCAAAGCCTGAATGATTTATGATTACTTCGCAATCAAGTGACGCCAATCCCTTTGAAATCAAGTCGATCATAACACGGCGAGATTTTATCGCGCTGACCGGAGCTGCAGCGGGGGCTACGGTAATCCGCAGTTCGGTCGCTCTCGAGAAATCCGGAGCGCAAAAACTGGATCCACTTCCGCCCGGGATCAAAGTCTCGCTGCAAATCTCAAGCGAGGCTCCGGACGAGGATTTACAGTTCGCGCAGCAACTCGGCGTCAACTACGTAAACATTCCGACCGGCGGTGACAAGGCAACGCGCGAAAATTTCATTCACCTTAAAAACAAGGTGGAAGGCGCCCGGTTGAAGGTGTGGAACATCGGGAACAGCAATGTTCATAATATGTCGGAGGTCACTTTGAATCTCCCGGGCCGCGACGAGAAGATCGAGGAATACAAAAATTTCCTGCGAAATCTCGCGGCGGCGGGGATTTTCTACACCACGTACGCCCATATGGGGAATGGCATTTGGAGCAGCGCTCGCGAGAGCACTCGCGGCGGCGCTCCGGCCCGCGCCTTTAACATGGAGAAGAATCCCAAAGGTTATTGGGCTGGGAAAGTTTTCGAAGGACCGCTCACGCATGGGCGCAAATACAGCAAGGAAGAGCTTTGGGAAAATTACACATATTTTATCAAACAGGTGGTTCCCGTCGCGGAGGAACTTGGAATGCGGATCGGGATTCATCCAGATGATCCGCCCGTTCCAGAACTGGGCGGAATTCCGCGCTGCATTTTCGGGAATTTCGACGGCTATATGCGCGCGTTGGAAATCGCGAACAGCCCGAACATCGGTGTGTGCCTCTGCGCGGGAACTTGGATGGAAGGCGGAAAACAGATGGGCAAGGATGTTTTTGAAGCGGCGCGGGCTTTCGCGGGGATGGACAAACTGTGGAAAATCCATTTCCGGAATGTGAGCGCGCCGATTCCCTATTTTGTCGAGAGCTTCGTCGATAATGGGTACACGGACATGCGGAAGCTCATGCGAACACTCGACGAAGTGGATTTTCGCGGAGTGGTCATCGCGGATCACGTTCCGACGATGGTCGGCGGTCCAAAAGTCGGCTGGGCCTACAGCATCGGCTATATCAAAGCTTTGCTCGCATCGGTGAGCGCGTGATCCTTCGAGCGCCGCGAAAATTCACGGATTCAGCCGGGTAATCCTGGGAGCCTGATGTTGGCGTTGCAGCCATTCAATGGCGCCATCGAGATTGGAGAAATGACCTTCCAATTGGGCCTCGTAAGCCTCGTGCAGGATTTTGCCCAACTCACGCCCCGGCATAAAACCTCGATCCAAAAGGTGCCGTCCGAGGAGAATGGCCTCAGGGGCACGGCTTTTGACGGCGAGTTCTTCAGCCTTGCGGGCAATTTCTTGAATCGTCGCAGGAACTATCCGCGGGCGGGGAGGCCGGCCAAAGGAGTCGGCGGTCATGACGGTGAGGAGACCATGGAGATTCTCGGGCTCGAGCCGCTTCGCGAGGCGCCGAATCGCACGATCCGTGACGTTTTGGAAATGGGCCATGTGATTAACCACCAAAGGAATGACGCGTTCGCGAATCGCCCGGGGTGCGTCGATCCGAGCGAGAAACGATTCGGCCAGGGGCGAGCCGGCGTCCTCATGGCCAGGCGAAACAACGCGTGTCTTGCCATCCTTGATGGCGTGTTGGGTCGTCGCGGCTTTGCCGAAGTCATGCGTGAGAACGGCGAACATCCAGGCGATTTTTGATTCCGAATCGGCGGACTGCCAGTCCGAAAGACCGGCCAAAGCGTCGCAGCAGTGGCAGGTATGG